>JABJCS010000661.1 GCA_018665505.1 Alphaproteobacteria bacterium | reverse complement strand
GTTCGACCTGACGGGTCAGAGAATCGCGATTACCGGCGCTGGTGGCGGTATCGGCTCGACGACGGCGCGGCTTGTTGCGGAGATGGGCGCGGATGTCATGCTCTCCGACATCGAACCGCCGCAAGCGTTGGCCGATTACATTACCTCGAAGGGGCGGAAGTCTTCAGCAGCTTCGCTCGACGTGACGGACCGCGATGCGGTCGAAGCATGGGCCGCTGATTGCGGCGCCATCACCGCGCTGATCGATTGTGCTGCGATCTGTCCCTTTGATGATTGGAACGACGACGGTTGGGACGACGTCGCGGCCCGGGTGTTCAACATCAATCTACACGGCCCCTTGAACCTAACTCGCGCTTTCATGAACGGCATGATTGAGCGCGGCAATGGTGGGCGGATCGCATTGATCGGCTCCATCGCTGGGCGGATTGGCGGTGTCGCGGCGGCCCCTCATTATGCGATGGCGAAAGGCGGCATCCACGGTTTTGTGCGTTGGGCGTCGCGGCGCGGTGCCCCGCACAATATCCTGATCAACGCCGTGGCACCGGGACCGGTTGCGACGCCAATGACACAAAGCCAATCTTTCGATGGTGATATTTTCCCGATGAAGCGTATTGCGGAAGCGGATGAGATCGCCGGCCCACTGGCGTTCCTTGTCTCACCGGCGGCGAGCTATATCGCCGGTGCGGTATTGGATATCAACGGCGCGATGCATTTCAGCTAATCATACAAAGGAACAGCGACTCTCATGGAAGATCCAATCGGAAGTCATCCGACCCGGGCAGAACAGCTCGATATTCTGGCCTGCGCCGTCGCCGACACCGCAAGACCAGAAGACCGAATTCTTGATTTCGGCTGCGGGACTGGATATGTCGCGAGTTTAATTTTTGAAAAGCGCCCCGATTTGCGGCTGACCGGGGTCGACCTTAAACCCGAGTCTCTGGCGCAAGCGAAAGAGAACCTCGCGGCGCATGGTGATCGCACCGATTGGTTCGCGGGCAATCTCGAATCGTTGGAGGAGATTGGTATACCGGAAGGGCCCTACCGCTTCGCGCTCACCGCGTTGACCTTCCACGATCTTCCGGATGAAGCAAAGCAGGGGGTGATCTCCTTCGCGGCTAACCGGTTGGCGGCGGATGGGTATTTCTTTTTGTACGACCGCTTGCGTCTGACGCAAGCACCACACTTCCCGTTGCAACGCTCGATCTGGAATCGGATCGAGAGGGAATATGGCCGCGGCATGCGGACGGCGGAGTCATTTGAAGCTTATGAAGGCGATATCGCCCCCAACAATCGGCCCGGCCGATTGAGCGACTATCAAGAATGGTTCGCGGCTGCTGGCATGACAGCGCAAATTCTCCATCTACATGGTAATGTAGCGCTTATTGCTGGCGCTAAATCCGCATAAGCGACCGGACAGGGAAGGAAGAACGATGCCCGATTCAGCGACGGACCAAAATGTGACCGCATCGACGGCGGAAATTCTTCAGCGGATCGACGCCGTGGCGCCCATCATTGAAGGCGAAGCGGACGCATCCGAAGCACAGGGTCATTTGACGCAAAAACTGGTTGATGCACTGCATGAGGCGAAGCTGTTTCGCCTCCTCATGCCGAAGCCCTATAACGGCGAGGAAGTGACGCCGCCGACTTTCATGCAGGCAATTGAAAGAGTGGCGCGCTACGACGCCAGCACCGCGTGGTGCATGTGTCAGGGAAACGGTTGTTCGATGAGCGCCGCCACCGCGCAGCCTGATGTCGCGCGTTTGATTTGGGGCGATGATCCGGCGGGTGTGCTGGCTTGGGGTCCCGGTAAAGCCACGGCGGTTGCCGTTGAGGGCGGCTATAGCGTGACCTGCGATCTGGCGTTTTGCAGCGGTATGCATAACGCCACCTGGCTCGGAGCGCATTGCATCATGCTCGAGGACGGCGAACCGATGAAAGGCGCGGACGGCAAGACTGTGGTACGAACCATGCTGATTCCGAAATCCGAGATCGAAATCAATGTTATCTGGGATGTGATCGGGCTGCGGGCGACCGGCAGCGATGGTTATGCCTTGAAAGATCATTTCGTCCCGGCCGCGCATTCAGTTATCCGCGACAAGGACGAAGAACTGACTTACCGTGCGCCACTCTATCTCTTTCGGCAAACCAACCTCTATGCGGCAGGGTTTTCCGGTGTGGCGATGGGCATCGCGCACAGCATGCTGCAGGCGTTTAAGAAACTCTCCATCGACAAGCGTCCGCGCTTGGCGAAAACCGTGTTGAAGGAGAACACAGTGGTGCAAGCGGATGTGGCTTTGGCCGAAGCGCGTCTGAACGCGGCCCGCACTTTCCTGATTTCGGAGCTCGACGATATCTGGGCCACGGTTTTGGAGACTGGTGAGCTGACAGTGGATCAACGCATGCGGATTCGCTTGGCGACCACTCACGGCATCCACGAAGCGAAATCCGTGGCTGAAGCAGTCTATGACGCAGCGGGCGCTTCGGCGGTGTTCCATTCCAGCCCGTTCGAGCGGCGCTACCGCGACATCCGCACCGTGACCCAGCAGATGCAGGGCCGGAAGGCACACTATCAGACCGTCGGAAATTACTTGTTGGGTGGCGAGCCGGATTTATCGTCGGTTTGAGCTTTCACCTACACATCACACTATCCGCCGGTTATACGACGGCAAAATCGCGATGACCTGGGACGACGCCCGCACCTTGGCGTTTTCCCGCACCTTGGCGTTTTATAGGAAACATCTGGGTTAAGAGAGCTCTTTTGCCCCAATATGTTGATTGGGGGCTTCCTTCTGTGCGCGAATCGCGTATGTTCGAATCGCGCTCATGACCCTACCGGATTCAGACCCTTTTACCGCTAATTTCACCGATCTCGGATCGGCGTTGCACGACGTCTTCGGCTTCTCGGAACTTCGCGACGGACAACGCGAAGCCATCGAGGCGGTGATGGAGGGTCGCAACGTCTTGGCGGTCATGCCGACCGGGGCTGGGAAATCGCTTTGTTATCAATTACCGGCCATCGTGCGCGGCGAATTGACGGTCGTGATCTCGCCTTTAGTGGCGCTGATGCGCGACCAAGTCGCGGCCTTGCGGCTCAATGGAATCGCGGCGGCGACCATCAACTCCGACCTCTCGCGAGAGGAAAATGTCGAGACCTGGTTCGCGGTGCGCGATGGTAAAATTCGGCTTTTGTATCTGTCGCCGGAGCGTTTGATGACCGACCGGATGCTGGCCGCGCTGTCGCAATTGGATATCGCGCTCTTCGCCATCGACGAGGCACATTGCATCTCCCAATGGGGCCCCGCCTTTCGTCCGGAATACGCCATGCTGGCCGATTTACGCCAACGCTTTCCGAGCGTGCCGATCATCGGCCTGACCGCGACCGCGGACGGTGCCACCCGTGAGGATATCGAACAGCGCATGTTCGCGGGTGACGTGGTCAGTATCGTCACCGGTTTCGATCGCCCCAACCTCTGCCTGGG
>JABJCS010000660.1 GCA_018665505.1 Alphaproteobacteria bacterium | reverse complement strand
TTCCTGTTCACGTTTGTGCAGCAGGAGTTTTCGCGGGCGGCGAGGCTCGTGGTTCATCTTTGCGCCTGCCTGCTGGTATTCCGGAATATGGACGTTAATCAAATAAATCGCACCGTCCTTCGGCCCGGCGTAGGATTCATTGAGGCTAGCGCCGTTCGCACGCAAGGATTTGACTTCGGTCCCGGTCAGCATGATGCCAGCCTCGACCGTATCCTCAATGAAGTAGTCGAACTTGGCGCGGCGGTTTTGCGCAATCGTGACGTCGGTCTCGAATTTTGCCGCCATTTATCTCGCTCCGAAGTTATCTCGGCGGCAGCCCGAGCCTTAGTTGATCAGCCCAACCTTAACCATCGCACCACGTACCGTCTCCTGCCCTTGATCAGACAGCGGTGCAATCGGCAAACGGCACTCAGCCGCCGACTTGCCGAGCAGTTTGGCGGCGTATTTGACCGGTGCCGGGCTGGTCTCACAGAACAGCGCGTCGTGCAGGGGCGCTAATCGATCGCGGCGATCCTCGAACGTATCCAGGTCGCGCGCTTGCCAAGCCTCGTGTAATTCCGAGCATAGTTTCGGTGCTACGTTCGAGGTCACCGAGATACATCCGTCACCACCCTGGCCAAGGAACGCACCGATGGTCGCGTCTTCACCGGACAATTGGATGAAACCTTCGGCACTGGCGAGGCGGCTGTTCAGCGGTCGCGCCAGATCACAGGTCGCATCCTTCACACCGACGATATTCGGCAGTTCCGACAATCGCGCCATGGTCTCCACCGACATATCGACGATCGAGCGGCCCGGAATGTTGTATATAATAACCGGAATATCCGCCGATTCCGCAATCGCCTTGAAATGCAGATACAGGCCCTCTTGCGTCGGTTTGTTGTAATACGGGCACACGCTTAACACACCGTCGGCGCCCGCTTCCTTCGCATGTTTCGTGAAATCGATGGCCTCATCCGTCGAGTTCGATCCCGCACCGGCGATTACCGGCACGCGGCCTTTCGCGACATCGATGCAAAGCTCCACAACCCGTTTGTGTTCTTCATGGTTCAATGTCGGAGATTCGCCCGTGGTGCCGACCGGAACGACGCCGTGGGAGCCTTCATTGATTTGCCAATCGACAAAGGCTTGAAAACCTTCTTCATCAACTTAACCGTCCTTGAACGGTGTAATCAACGCGGTCATGGATCCCTTAAACATAGCCTTGCTCCCATGTATATTATGCTTTGGCCGCACAATAGACCCAAGAAAGGACAAGAGCAAAGCTCGGAAATCGGGTGTTTCTCTTGTTGCGTGACTCCAACTCGGTTACCCTATCACGCAAATGGCCAGAGGTTTGGACTAACACCTTGTCTCTAAAGGCAATTACGCGATTCTTTTACTGCATTGTACCGCTGACCCTGTTGGTGACGCCGGTCCATGCGGACTTTCTTACAAAATCCGACAAAGCCGCCTACAAGCGTGCCTTCCGAGATGCCGGCAAGGGCAAGTGGTCGCTCGCCGACCGACGGATCAAAAACGTTCAGGAAAAATTGCCGGAAAAAGCCTTGCTCTGGATGCGGATTATCGACCGCCGAGAAAGGGTTCCGTTCGACCAAATCGTTGCGTTTATTGCCGCCCATCCCCACTGGCCGCAGCAGGTAAAATTGCGCCGCCGGGCGGAAGAGGCGATGAGCGAAAAGACACCGAAATCCGACATCCTGAATTGGTTCGCCAATCACCGCCCGACGACTGGGCTCGGCTCGTTTCATCTCGTCCGCACACTGTTGGCAGAAAAGCGTCTCGCGGAAGCCACTCAAATTGCGCGCTACGCGTGGATCAACATCGATATAGGCTACCGTGTCGAAAAGCAGTTCCGAAAGCGCTTCCGAAAATTATTTCGCGCCGAAGATCATATTGCCCGATTGGACAGGCTGCTCTGGAATCGCCGCATTTCCAGCGCACGCCGTCATCTGCGGCGAATGCCGCACGACTATCAATGGCTTGGCCTCGCGCGAATCGCGTTGATGCGCCGCGAACCGGGCGTCGATTATGCGGTCTCGAAAGTGCCGCCTCGTCTGCAAAGCGATCCAGGTCTTGTCTACGAACGGATCCGGTGGCGGCGAAAGAACCGGCTCTACGAACGCGCGATCGATATGCTGAACTTAGCGGGCAAGCCGCGCACCAAACCGGAAAAATGGTGGACGGAACGGCGTATTATGACCCGCTGGCTATTGCGCAAAGGACAATCCGCCGACGCTTATGCCTTTGCAAAGGAACATCGCCAAACCGGCGGATTAGGGTTGGCTGAAGGTGAATGGCTAGCAGGATGGATCGCATTGCGGTCGCTCAATCGTTATGTCGACGCGTTCGAACATTTCAAACGTATGTTCGACAATGTTTCCTACCCCGTCAGCAAGGCTCGGGCGGCATATTGGGCGGGTCGGGCGGCGGAAGCCGACGGTAAGGTCAAGATATCACAGGAATGGTACGCGGTCGCGGCAGCGCATGTAACATCGTTCTACGGCCAACTCGCGGCGGCGAAACTGCCGCCGGAATCCCGACCGAGCTTCCCGCCGGAGCCAAAACCTGATGAAGCCACCGTGCAGGCCTTCGAAAGTTTGGAATTGGTGCGCCTGGTAAAGATGATGTCGGCAATTGGCCTCGGAGATGAAATCGACCCATTCGTCCGACAATTGGCACGCAGCGCCAAATCCGCCAACGACTGGACATTAGTGGCCGACCTTGCCCGCGAACAACGGCGCGACGACTTGGCGATCCATGTCGCCAAGAAAGCTCTGCGCGACGGTGTCGTCCTCAGCCGTCTCGGCTATCCAGATTTGCGCTTGGCTTTGAAGAAGAAGCCGGACCCGGCCTTCGTAAAAGCCGTCGTGCGGCAGGAAAGCGCCTTCGACCCGAAGGCCATCAGCCATGCGGGCGCGCGCGGTTTGATGCAATTGATGCCGAAGACGGCCTATCGTGTGGCGCAGCGTTTGAGCATTCCGTATTCCCGGGCGCGCCTGACCGGTGACCCGACTTATAACGTTCGAATCGGCCGTGCTTATCTACTGCAATTGCTGGAAGATTACGAAGGGTCGCCCATCCTGGCCCTCTCCGCCTATAACGCCGGGCCGTCCCGCGTCAGCCGTTGGCTGAAATCGTTCGGTGATCCGAACCGTTCGGTCGAGGACGCCGTTGATTGGATTGAATCTATCCCCTTCTACGAGACTCGCAATTACGTGCAGCGAGTCCTTGAAAACTTCACCGTGTATCGAGGCCGCCACGACGGTAAGGACTTATCCCTGTCACCCGCAACGAGCTTCACGCCGAAACAAAAATCCGCCACGCCGTGAAGCAAAGCGAATTCTGAGCCCCCCATGAGTGAGCAAACCAATGTCAGAAGCAAAAATCAGTGGCGTAAAAGCTTGCGTTTTCGATGCTTATGGAACGCTCTTTGACGTCCATTCCGCTGCCGAGAAATGCCGCGCCGATCTCGGCGATAAAGCAGATCAGGTCTCCAACACCTGGCGCAGCAAGCAACTTCAGTACAGCTGGCTCCGCAGCCTTATGGGAGAATTCGTGCCGTTCTGGCACGTGACGGGAGAGGCGTTGGATTATGCGCTGTCGGAGTCCAGAATTGAGAATGCCGTGCTACGCGACAAACTGATGAACCTGTATTTGCAACTCAACTGTTATCCCGAGGTGCCGCGCGTCCTAAAGACGCTACAGGAGGCCGGCAAGCAAACCGGCATCCTGTCCAATGGGTCACGCGATATGTTGGATTCGGCCGTCGCTAATTCCGCACTCGGCGAGTTCTTGGATGCATCGCTATCGGTCGACGACGTTGGTGTCTTTAAGGTCGATCCGCGGGTCTACGAAATGGCGACCGATCGTTTCTCCTGCGAGCCGCGGGAAATCTGCTTTATGTCCTCTAACGCCTGGGATGCCTGGGCGGCATCGCATTTTGGATTCCAGGTCGCCTGGGTCAATCGCTTCGGCCAGCCACCGGAGCATTTGCCGGGTGGACCGAGCGCCGAGATCAAGAATCTCGATGAATTGCCCCCCCTATTCGGACTTTAAGGTGACTACATTCCAGGAACGCCGATACGCGGCCCAAGACGGAAAATCACTCTACTACCGCGACTATGGAGACCCGCTTTCGAAGAGAGCGACGGTTCTCTGTCTTCCGGGATTGAGTCGGAATAGCCGTGACTTTCACGACCTGGCCAGCGATCTCGCGAAGACGCGCCGCGTCGTTTGTCCGGATTATCGTGGCCGTGGGATGTCAGATTATGACGATGACTCTGCAAACTATCATCCGAAGGCACTTTTAGGCGACATCAGGCACTTGCTCGTCGCCTGCGGTATCCATCATTTCGTGGCAATCGGCACGTCCATGGGTGGCCTTCTCGCCGCCGCCTTCGGTGCCATGGCACCCTCCTCATTGCGTGGTGTCATCCTAAATGACATCGGCCCCGAGATCGGCAATTCGGGTTTAGGGAAAATCATGCCCTACCTAGGCCAAGACAACCCGCAAGATAGTTGGGAAGATGCTATCGCGACGCTGCGGGAAATGCTTCCTGGTCTCAACCTGCAGTCGGACGAAGAATGGCGTTCAGCCGCCGAAGGGACTTTTCGAGAAGGGAAGGACCGCAAACTTCACATCGATTGGGATCCGCGAATTATAGAGCCAATGCGTCAGCGAGCCTCAAACGAAGAACTCTGGCAATTGTTCCGATCGCTGAAAACGCTACCGGTGTTAGGGTTTCGAGGCGAATTGTCCGAGATATTATCTGCCGAAACCTTCGAACGCATGGCGGCAACACTTCCCGATTTCACAGCGATTACAATTGCCCGAGCCGGGCATACACCTTCGCTTGGCGAGCCCGAAGCCCGCGCCGCAATCGACGCATTCCTAGAGAAGATTTAGCCGACGTTAACCGGCTGCGCTCTTGGGGTTATCAGTCTTTTTATCGGACTTACCCGTCTCGTCCGTCTTACCCTCAGTCCCCGCTACAACGAGATTGGGCTTCGTTGCTTCCAAGACTGGGCGGGATTCTATCTGTTTCGAATCGATGCGCCGACACAGGCCTTGAACGAACGCACCAGCTTCGATCGCCAAACTGTCGTGATTGATGTCGCCAGTAATCCGTGCCGTCCGCGTCAATTCGACGACACGTCCGGTAATCTCACCGTTTACTGTGCCTGCCACACGAATAATCTCGCCAACCACGCAACCGTTCACGACAGCGGAATCGCCAATTGTCAGCAAATCACTGTCGACATCGCCGTCCACAACCCCGTCTATCTGCACGTCACCATCGGTCTTCAAGTTGCCGGAAATATGAAGGTCCGCGCTGATAATCGATGGGACTTTCGGTTTATCCGGCGCTTTTTCGGTCTGTGATCTTGGCTTTGCTTCCGGCTTTCGGGCTTTTGAAAACATGCCTGCCTGCCTTTATAAATTTCAGAGGATCCAACTGCTTTCCATCGAAAAGCACTTCGTAATGCACGTGTGGCCCGGTACTGCGTCCGGTACTGCCCAATAATCCAACTTTGTGACGATGCCCAATTTTTGCACCCTTGCGCACCGTCACCTTAAACAAATGACCGTATCGAGTCCTGATGCCGTTCCCATGATCGATTTCGACCATCTTACCATAGCGGCCCTTCGTTCCGGCAAAGACAATCGTGCCCGGCGCGGTGGAATATACCGGTGCCTTTCGCCAACCAGCAAGGTCGAGTCCAGAATGCATCGCCCAGCGATTAGTAAAGGGATCACGCCGTTTCCCGTAGCGACTGGCGAGATGGTAGTAATCGACTGGAGAAATCAGAGGTATCGATTTCAGAACCGACTTCAGCGCTTCCCAGCGCGTAAGGTGATTTTCGACATCCGTTAACGTTGTCGCCAGCGCCGGTGTCATGGTCGGAGCTTCGCCCTCTCCATTCGCGACCGGCCCGCCCTTACCGTTGGGTAGACCACCGGCACGTTCCAAAACCTTCGCAAGATCGAGCCCGGCCATTTCCAGAACCCGCTCCGCATCCTTAACATTTCCAAGCGTACGATTGCGCAGCTGGTCGAGAACCGTTTCCTGAGAGCTGTGCAATTCAGCCAACTGTCCGAGCAGAATATTCGCACGTTTGCTGGACGGCATCTCCGTCAACTGAACGTCGCCATCATCGCCGTCACGACCGCCGGTGCTCTCTTCCAGTTTTGCGATCACACCGTTGAAGTCCGTTTCCAAACCACCAATGCGAGCTTCCGCCGTTTGCAGTTGGGTCTCAAGGCGCGACACCAAGGCCCGCAATGCGGAGCGATGTTCGACGACGGTCGATATTTTCAACCGCGCGGTATCCAGCTCCTGTCCCAATTTCGCGACGTCCGCATGCAAACTGTCGCCGCGTGCCCGCGATGCACCCAGATCGTTTTCCAGTTCGCGCTTGCGACGATCAAGAATGCCACGCTCCTGCACCACCTGCGCGTAACTATCCCGCGCGTTGTTGAGATTCTGATCTAAATCTTTCTTCACTCGGTCAAGCCGAGCAGCACGTGCCCGCGCTTTGACCAGTTGATCTTGCAATTCGCGGATATGGTCCTGCATGGAATCGCCGCGTCGCGCGAAACTGTCGCGCTCATATTCAGCTTGCGCCAGCCGCGCTTTCACCTTCGAGAGTGAATTCTCCAGCAGGTTCGTTGTCTCAGTCATCTGCTCAAGCTCGATATCCACTTGAGCCAGGTGAATGCGCAAGGATTGGCGCGACTCGTCTATCTCACCGAATGGGTTCGATGCTAAGGCCCTATCGCCTTCCGACATTTGTTCGGTCAAACCGACGGCGAGACCACCCACACCTCTGCCAAGTTCCTTCAGCAGGTATGCATGCTTGACTTGAAGTTTCTTGGTGACCTCAGCGACTTTTTCCTGATAGGTCAGGATTTCATCCAACAAATCGCCGTAAGCGACCTCCGAATCTTTAATCTTTCCAATTTTCTGATCGATTATGTCGCGCTGAACTTCCCACAGCGCGGTCATCCCGAACGCCCAACCAAAGAAACAGAAGACCACAACAGAGGAGAAGACTTGCATCTGCCGCGTCAGTCGCAGATAGCGAACCTGCCCTTCGGAGCGCAGAATGATCTCGCGTTCACGGTACGTTTTCTCGAAAAACACACGCACTTCATGCCACGCGGCCTGGAAGTATTGCGCGCTTACCCATTCGGGCAGCCAATCCATCCTAAGCTTCATGCAGCGTCTCTAATCAATGATCGCCAATCGCGCAAAAAAGGTCGTCCTTTTCGATATAGCAGACACAATTACCCATCCCCAAATGTCTGCCCACGGCAAAAGTAAAGTCTGTCCAAATCGAGTACAACACAAATATGTGAATAGGGTCCTAATTTGGCGAAAGCGGGATGCCCTAACCCATTCATTCAAGCGATTTCAGCGAAAAACCCTGCGATTTGATAGAGTGCGAATGCGCTGCAGACGCACAATCCGACAACGGGTACCCAAAGTGGCACTCGAAATCCGATTCCGGCATCTCCGATTCGGCGTTTGAGACGAATGAGTGCTGCGTTCGCCGAGGCGAATACCACCAAGGCCAAAAACGAGGTCATTTGCGCCAATTCAACCAACGGAAGCCACGTGGCGAACACCGCGACGGCAAGCACGATAACCACAGTCGCGAAGACCGGCGTCTGTGTCCGACTTCCCACATTCGCAAATATCTCGGGCAACCAGCCTTGCGCCCCCATGCCATAGAGGACACGCGATCCCATGATTATCTGGATCAAGGCGCCGTTCAGAACGGAGAAGATGGCGATCGCAGCGATAAATCCGGAAGATGCGCCCGTTGTCTCCCGATACAAAAGTGCCAACGGGGCCTCACTTTCGCCGAGCATCTCGACCGACAAGCTGAGCACGCCGACGACCGACAACAATGTATAGAGAACTAAAGTTATCAATAGCGTCGCGATGATTGCTCGCGGCAGGCTCCGCTCCGGCTCACGGGTCTCTTCCACCACATTGACGATATCCTCAAATCCGAGAAACGCGTAAAACGCCAAGACTCCGCCGGCAACGATCCCGAGCCAGGCATCCGTTTCGAAGGGTGGCATCAACTCCGGCAGCCGGTCGGGTACTTCGACGAATTGGCTTTGCCCACCCCAGATGATCAGCAGCAACCCGCTGATCTCAATTAGTGTCCCGATAGCCGCGATGGTCACCGACTGTGTTATCCCCCAAACTGCGATGCACCCGAGCCCGATCAATGTCAACAGAATGGCCGGCCAATCGGTAATGTCGATGAACTCGCGCAAATACCCCACATATCCGGAGACGATGGTGGCGCTCGATACTGTCCCAGCGGCGACGACCAACAGGCCAATCAAGATCGCGAAACGGCGGGAATTGAACCCCTCGTGCACATAGACCGCCTCGCCGGCGCTCTTCGGAAAGCGCGCCGCCAATTCGGCAAACGTGAAGGCGCTGAAGGCGGCAATAGTGCAGGACAGGATGAACGAAAGAGGCGCATACATCCCGGCCGACTGAACAACCTTGCCAAGCAGCACATACACACCAGCCCCAATGGTTGTGCCCAAACCGTAGAGGGTCAAAAGTGGTAACGAGAGGCTGCGCCGCAACGGTTTGCGAGTTTTGCTTTCCATTTCCTTACTCTAGCACGGCCTCACGAATAACCAGCAAGCTCAAAAAGAGCTGGCTTATAGTAAGCTAGCTCAATAATGTGCGATTATGAACGATCACAGCATGTTCGACGAAAATCTGGACCGCAGTCTCGGCTTCCTGCTGAACGACGTGTCGCGCCAAATGCGCAACCGTTTCGATCGCCAGGCACGGGCGCTCGGGCTGACCCGGGCGCAATGGCGGGTGATGATGTTTCTCCGCCGCCACGAAGGCGCCCGGCAGAACGAACTCGCGTCCTTGCTCGAAGTGGAGAATGTCACCTTGGGACGGCATATCGACCGTCTCGAGGAAAGCGGTTGGGTCGAGCGGCGCCCTGATCCGACGGACCGGAGGGCGTGGCGTCTATTCCTGGCGGAAAAGTCGATGCCGATGCTGGACAAGCTCGCCGTGTTCCTGATCGAGACGAGAGAAACCGCACTGAACGGTTTCTCCGGCGAGGAACGCGAAACGCTGATCGAAACCTTGATCCGAATGAAAACCAATCTTGTCGATGCGGACGACGCGGAAATTTTCGAAGAGAACGAACCGCGCGTTGCTTTAGGAGCTGACGATTAAATGAGCGAAGAAGCTGAAAACAAAGAGGTACCGGAAGCCGACACGACGGAAGCCGAGAAACCCGAATATTCGAAAGCCTCGCCGCGGCATCGCCGGCGCGCACGTAACCTCGTTCGCCTCGGACTAATGATCTTGGGCCCCCTCGCCGTGGTGATTGCGGGCAGCTACTACTATGTCATTGGCGGCCGTTTCGTTTCGACCGAGAACGCCTATGTGAAAGCCGATAAAATCGCGATCAGCACGAATGTGCCGGGCCGGGTCATCGAGGTGCTGACCTCCGAGAACAACAAGGTTGAAGCCGGGCAAATGTTGTTCCGCCTCAATCCCGAACCGTTCCAGATCGCTCTTAATCAAGCGACTGCGAAGCTCGACAGTATCAAAGCTGAAATTCGCGAACTCCAAGCCATCTACCGCCAGAAACAAGCTGAATTGAAGGTTCAGCAGAGCGATCTTGCGTATTTCAAGACCGAGTATGATCGCCAAGTGAAGCTCAAGAAGCGCGGCGTCGTTTCGCAATCGCGTCTCGATGAATCGCGGCGCAACGTCAACAGTACCAAGCAACGCATTCTCGCCATCCGGCAAGAAATTTCCCGCGCCTTGGCGCGTCTCGGCGGCGATCTGTCGAAGCAAATTGACGAACACCCGTTGGTCCAGGAAGCTTTCGCTGAACGTGAGCGCATGGCACTGCGCCTCAGCTGGACTCAAATTCGCTCGCCGGACAGCGGCATTGTCACCAATATCTCGCTGGAACCCGGTGAATTCGTGAAGGCAGGCACGCCAATCTTCTCCGTCGTCGCAACCGGCAATATATGGGTCGAAGCCAATCTGAAGGAAACCGATCTCACCCATGTAAAGGTCGGCCAAGATACGAATATCAGCATCGACAGCTATCCCGACCGAATCTGGCGCGCCCGAGTGGAAAGCATCAGCATGGCGACGGGCGCGGAGTTCTCGCTTTTGCCGCCGCAGAACGCGACGGGTAACTGGGTCAAGGTGGTGCAGCGCATCCCGATTAAGTTCAAGCTGCTCGACAGCCCCTATGATCCACCGCTCCGCGCCGGCATGAGCGTGGTCGTTGAGATCGACACCCTTCATGAGCGCGAATTGCCGGGCTTCATCAAGAGCGCGCTGGCCTGGGTGCAGAAGTAAGGACGCAGTCGGAAACAAAACCGCTATTCGCGCACGGACAGTAATGTCGATAGAGAAATGGCCGCGCTTAGTGCTATCCGGACCATCGCATGCCATCGGACCCTTCGCCAAACTCTCCCTCTTCGGTTACCAACGAGGCCTTACGGCTCATCCTTTCGCCGCAAGAGCAGGCCTTCATTGAGAGGCGCATCACGAAAGCAAAGCGTCAGCTTTTGTGGGGCGTAGTTATTCCCGTTGGTTATTTCAGCGGATTGTATCTATGGGCGAACCTCGGAATTACGTTTACTGACATTCATCAATTCGTGGCTTTCGCCTTCGTGTTCGCATTTTTCGTCGCATTCGCCATGACCTTGCATTTCTTGCTGGCCGGGTCGGTCGATTGGGTGATGTTTACCCGTTACCATCGGAATCACAGGGCGTTCTTGAATAGATATAACAGGAGCAAATGACGACGCCGGAAAGATTGAACTCTAATTCCAGGCGTCGCATTCTCACCTCTTACAGTATTTGACCGACGGAGCCCACCATGACCCCGGACGAACTTAAACATGCCACCTGTTACCCCTCGGCCCAGCAAGCCCGCGAGGACGCGAATCTCTTCCTCGAGACGCCGCAAACTCTCTCGCCGACGTATAAGCTCGCCTTCGACGATACTGATTTTCTGGTGCGGGACGATATGCGGGGAGTCCGACTGCAATTGGAGATGATGAAGCCGGAGGTCGAGCTTCAGTCGAACAACATCCACTCCACCATCGTCGTCTTCGGCAGTGCCCGCGCCGCCGATCCGGGCCAGGATCCAGACGGTCCGCTCGCGAAGTATTACGGCGAAGCGCGGAAGTTCGCAGCTTTGGCGTCAGCGGCGAGCCAATCGGACAAGCTACGTGACTATGTGGTGGTGACCGGCGGTGGGCCCGGCATCATGGAAGCCGCCAACCGGGGCGCCGACGATGTGGACGCGAAAAGTATCGGCTTGAACATCACGCTCCCCCACGAACAACACCCGAACGCTTACGTAA
>JABJCS010000659.1 GCA_018665505.1 Alphaproteobacteria bacterium | reverse complement strand
GCTTATGTGGAAGGCCAGATCCAGGGCGGCGTCGCACAAGGCGTCGGTTGGGCGCTGAGTGAAGAGTACATTTACGACAAAAACGGTCGCATGGATAACCCCGGCTTCCTCGATTACCGGATACCGGTTGCCTCCGATTTGCCGACAATTGACACGGTGATGATAGAAATTCCGAATCCGGCTCATCCCTACGGCGTGAAGGGTGTCGGCGAAATTCCGCTGGTGCCGCCCTTGGCGGCGATTGCGAACGCAATAGCCGACGCCATTGGCAAACGTCTCTATGAACTGCCGATGTCACCTCCGAAAGTATTGAAGGTACTGGACGCATAAGACGTTAAAGTCGCTCGTTGGGCATCCTGGTGGATCGCTATCCATCGGGATGCCTATCGACACTGACGATCAATTGTATTTTGTCTCCGCGATTGACCGTTAGAAGCAACAAGCTTGGCGTCCGCTCAGAGCCGGAAGCGGACAATACTGGCGTCGTTTAGCACTTAGTCGCAACAGTCATGCTCTGTGCGACAAAAGCATGAAACAGTGATGGATCCGTCGGCGATCAACCGGGCTTTCTCCAGTTCCGGACGGATCGCTTCGAGCGCTTTCTCATCACCTAACTTCTCGCAACACTCCGCGTAGCCGACCAGACTCCAGATGTTGTTCGGATGTTGTGACGGGCGGACAAGCGTATCATCCAAACCCAAATCCGCGCGGTAGACGGCGGTGGCCTCCTCGACATGGCCTTGTTCGAGAAGCAACGCGCCCAAGGCATGGCGCGGCGGCATCATCCAGGACCAGGGCTCAGAATAGTTGAGAGTGTCGTAAAGCTCGACCGCCTTGCGCAAATTCGCGAAAGCGACATCGTAATTCCCGCGCCTATATTCCAGCTCCCCGGCCAGCATCGGTCCCGCCACCGCGAGAATGTCGCGCGTGTCGTTCTGAAACACGATCCGGTCTTCCGGCAGGGCGGCAACCGCGTCCCGCAGCAAGCGCTGCTGCGCCAATGCCGCGTCGATGTTTCCGAGGACCGCGTGGGCGATCCCCTTGGCATATTGCCATACCGCATAGGTCACGCAGAACAGCACCGGATCTTCCGGCAACGACTCGTCCAGAATCTCCTGCCATTTTCCAAAGCGGATGAGGACATGCGCCTTCATGCCGTAAAAGGCTTCCAGGTAATTCACCAGAAAGGCATGGTCGGAGAGTAGATATTCCGGGCGAACCGTTTCCTGCATCTGCCTCGCGGCGCGTATCGCGGGCCCAAACTGTCCGGAAAAAAACGCGCCATACATATGGAAATGAATGTTGTGGAGCAGATAGACGTAATAAATGCCGAGCTCGCTATCGTATTCGAGGTACTTTTCGTCGGCCGCCGCCGCCTCGATGTTGGAGGCGATCGTCTTCTCATACTGTCCGCACAGGACGTAGATATGCGACGGCATGTGGATCAAGTGTCCCGAGCCCGGCACCAGCGGGCGCAGTTTGTCGCCGGCGGCGAGCGCGCGTTCCGGCTCCGGCGACATTTCCATGATATGAATATAGAAGTGCAGCAGCCCGGCGTGCTCTGCATCGTTGTTTCGTTCAACGCGCGCCAACGCGGACTCGATGATCTCGATCGCTTCCAACGTGTCGGCCCCCTCGGCGGCAACGCGGTTCTGCAAGTCCCAAAGCCGCCAAGGCGTGCGCACCATCAAGGCTTCGGCGGTCAGGGCGCAGACATCGTAATCCTCGGGAAAGTCGCGATAGACCTCCCGCATGGCATCGGCATAGTCGTCATCCCACTGGCCCAAGATCTCAAGATCATCACACGTGCTTGCCTGAAACCGCCGCGCGAGGGCACCGCACAAGGCCTTCTCCACAGCGCTCACATCGCCGTTCGCCGCAAGCGCGACCGCTTTTCGTGCATTCTCATAGGTGGTCGCGATGGCCACCGGTCGGCCGGTCGGCGACATCTTTTCCCAGGGAATGTTGTAATAAGGACCGGTCCCATAGGCGATGCCCCAATAGCCCATAGCGCAGTCCGGATCGAGTTCGACAGTCTTCTCAAAGCAGTGGACCGCTTCCTTGTGATGGAATGCGTAGCACCAGTTCAAACCGCGATTGAACCATAGTTGGGCCTCCTCCGAACGCGTTGTAATTTTTCGCGTGTAGGGGCCAAGCGGAAAATACGGATCCATCATTCGATCTCCAATCGGTGAGCGCGGCTTGGTTCGCTTTAGCGTTACCATCAAGCAGCCTTACTCTGAAAGTCCAGCAAGTCGTTCCTTTCAAATACAATAAATTTTGCTTGCCGCTACGCAACGGCTTCTTCCCCGATCAGGTGCCGGGCTGGAAATATGCCCATCTTTCGTCCGCTCATCAGTGACGACTATTGCTGCGATCTGTTGAGTGGCTGGGTTGCCATCGCCAATTACTTGGGCGATTCCCGCAAACATCCGAAATGGATCGGCTTGAGACTCGCGGCGATTAAGAATTAACGCCCGGATTCCGATCCGATAGCAGTCTAGCCAGATTATGCCATTTCATGACGACTTATGACCGATTCCAGACAGTCGTCGAGCACATCGCTTTTCCCACGGTTTTTCGAACAGGAGGCCTGTTTTCACTCCTAAGCAGACATTACGATCCGATGATCTTGGATTCCGCTACTAGCCAAAGTCAGACACGACCGGATACCCGGGCTAGGCGGCTTTCGCAGCTGAGCGGACATTCATTGTTAATCGCTAATATGACTGCTCTTGGTCATTCGCGGCCAGACGATTACGTATCAACGATTAGCTCCTCGAATCTGGTAATTTCCCACTATCGCCGTAAAGCGAGTAGGGAGCCCAGAATAGTGGGTGTGCGTAGCTGAACACTAACTTTCCTTGCGCGTCCTTTTTCGTCCCCTTGGCGATCAAAGACAGTTGAGTTTGCCGCAACGCATCAGCTAGGGCGGTGAAGCCATTTTCCGCATAGTGCCTGAACAAGGCGGTTGTCAGCTCTGTCGCCGAGGAAGTCTCGACCGGCCAACCGGTGGCGAGCAACGCTCTGGTGCCAGCATAGAAGAAAGCGCGCCCGAGCCCCGAAAGTGCCTCGGCGCCCTCTCCTTGCCCGGATGCGGTATTGCAGGCAGACAGAACTACCCAATCAGCATCCAGCTTCAGGGCCAGAATTTCACCCATCGTCAGTAGGCCGTCGTCGCGCCCCCCGGTAATAACAGGCGTTGTAAGCGCCAAGGCGGGCTCCGTCAGTCCGTCGAGATCGCCCGGTACGAGCCCATGGGTCGCAAAGACCAAAATGCGCGTGTTATCGAGCGCCATTGCCTTTACTTGACCCTCGTTTGCCGAGGCCTGCATGAAGACGCTGCGTTGGAGATCAGCCGACAACGCCCCTGCAATCCCCAGCACCTCATCAGAGGTATCCGGTAATCTGGGTAATTGGCCTATCCCCGCGCTGCCTGTGCGTGAATAGATCGGAGCCGCCCGAAGATGAACTGGTGCGCTACGTACTGCAAGAATGCCGCGGCTCGCGACCTGAGTACTATTCACCACTGACGGGTCGGTTTTTGCAGCTTGTTCCGGGGCAAAAATCGGATCACCAAAAGCGAGCAACGGCTTCCGCTTCGGATTTGGCGCAGGCAGGCGGCGTAGCTGTCCAAGCGAGAGAACCGACGGTAGGCTTACAACTGCATGTGTGCGCACCAACCATGGGACGTCTCGATAGTTCGAAAACAACAGACCCTTTTCCGGTGGAAGTTCAAACGCCTCACGCGGCAACAGTGCGAACGGAATATGCCCAAGGGGTCCGTGCGGTACCACGAAGAGGGTTTGCGCTGTCTCCAAGACTTCCACGACCGGAAGCAGTATTTGGCGATAGAGTTCATAGGCAGCGGTCAGATTGAACCGGGGAATGTCGCCAAGTGTCTGTGCTTGCGGGTCGAGGGCGAGACGAAGGTTGCCGACAAGGTCGGTCATGTCTTCCAATCCAAAGTCAACAGCCGCAAAAGCCGGTTTCACCCCGTGTGAAATAGCCCATACGTAGGTTTCCTGCTGCCCAACATAAGTAGAGATCATTGCCTCTCCCGGGCGTAAGCTCGCGGAGGCCATCGTCGGCGTTGCCGCCTTCGGAGTGGCGAGGCTGGCATAATCCGGAAAACGGTCGGAGATTTCTTGGATTAGGGCCTTCTGGGCAAGCCGTAGGTTTTGAATCTGGTGCTTGTAAGTTCCGATTTCAGTCGTGCTGATCACGCCCTGTTCTGTCAATGAAGCAACTGTCGCCGTCAATCCGTTGATCTGCCATTTCGTATCCTGCTCACGG
>JABJCS010000658.1 GCA_018665505.1 Alphaproteobacteria bacterium | reverse complement strand
TGATGACTTACGGAACCATTGTCACGGTAGCCGTTCCGAACGTCATGGGGGCATTTGGAATCGGCCAAGATAAGGCACAGTTAATGGCGACCGGCTTCTATATCGCCATGACAACAAGCCAATTGATATGTGCCTGGTTAATTTTCGCAATCGGGCATTATTACACTTTTTTCGTGGCGATCATATTTTTTGCATTCGCCTGCTTCCTGGGTGCTTTTGCGGAGGATTTTGGTGTCATTATTCTGGCCCGCGTCATTCAAGGTGCCGCCGCGGGCATCCTAATGTCACAGACAATGATCGCGATCGTGCAAGCTTATCCGGCGGCGCGGCGTGGTTTTGCGCTGACCATGTTCACAAGTGGCGGCATATTAGCGATCGGGATTGGCCCGTTGCTCGGTGGAATTGTCATAGAAGCGCTGAGTTGGCGGCACATTTTTCTCATTCCGCTGCCGCTTTTGTTCATAGCATTCTTGATTGGCATTTTCGTAATGCCGAAATCCAGAAGAAGAGAAAAACCCCGTTTTGACTGGTACGGGTTGGCTTTCCTAATCGTTGCTTTGTATTGCTTCATGACGGTTTTCGCCGATGGTCAGCGCCAAGGTTGGGTCTCAAACAGCATCATTTCATTAACTGTTATTGGCGTCACATCCGCCGTTTCATTCGTCTATATACAGATATATTCGAGCTATCGGCTGCTCAATCTAACGGTCTTTAAATACCCTGTTTTCATCGCTGCCGTGTTGATCACATTTTGTGTCGGAATGGGAAATTTCGGCGCCATATATGCCGTGCCGATTTTCGCGCAAATAATTCAGAACTTCTCACCGGTTGATGCCGGATTAATCATGCTGCCGGCCTCCATACTGACGATAATTCTATTGCCTGTTATTGGACGTTTTTCCGATGCCATTTCCCCGCGATATGGCGCGATGATTGGCTTGGGTTGTTTTTTCCTAGGTACCGTCCCGCTGGTTCTAGCCGATTTCAACACATCCTACTTATATGTCATGAGCTTCGTTATTCTTTCGCGGCTCGGAATGGGTATCAACAACCCGGTGGTCGCCAAGGCCGCCCTTTCCGCGCTGCCGCCCGATCAAATAGCCGAGGGAACATCAACATTAAATTTCTTCCGTATGTTGGGGACGTCATTAGGCACGACGGCTTGGGTCGTCTTTTTAGAGATCCGAACTCAATTCCACAGCAACGCTCTCTCCTCTACCCAGGACCCGTCCAATCAAACGAGTCAAGAATTTCTATCGAGAATAGGAAGCATTTATAGAGAATTAGGACTTACTATTTCAAATATTGAAGCATTATCTTTAATACACCTTTCTGATATTATTTACTTACAGTCCAATAAATTTGGATTTCAAGATGGTTTTGCTGTACTTTCTTCAATATTTATTGTCGCAATGATACCGGCATACTTAATTGGAAAAAAGAAATAGTGATAGATTAACGCACCTTCAACGTAATGGAATTCTAGAACGACGCTAAGTTGTGCGTTCCGGTGCGACGACCAACGCTACGCCGACAACAGCGACCGCCATGCCGCTGAGGGCCATCCACCCGACCGGCTCATCCAGGATTAGATAACTCAGCAGTGTCGCCATGGGTGGCACCAGAAAGAACATGCTGGTCATGCGCGAGACGGCCCCGCGACGGATCATAATGGTCAGCAAAATCATCGAGATCACCGACAAGAAGACAGCCATATAAGCCAACGCCGCAACGAAGGCCGGGGTCCAGTGGATCATCCCCGCTTCGAAGATTAGCGCAAGCGGACTGATCAATAGGGCCGCGACGAAAAACTGGATCGCAGAGCCGGAGCGCGGGTCCATCTCGGCGCAAAATTTCTTCTGATAGATCGTGCCGAAAGTGATGCCGAGCAGGCCAATGAAGGCCCACGCCATCCCTTCGGTGGTGCCCAGCCCCAACGCCAGTTTGCGCGCCACGACCAAGGCCACACCGGCAAAGCCTAAAATCAGGCCCAACCATTGCCGCCGCGAAACCCGTTCGCCGAGCAAAGGCCCAACGACGGCAGCCGTTAGAATCGGCTGCATGCAAACGATCAACGCAGTCACACCAGCGCCGACCCCCAAACCCATGGCCAACCAGACGCCACCGAAGTAAAGCGCCTGGAGCAATGCGCCGGCGACGGCGATATGGCAGACTTCAAGCCAAGTTTTCGGCCAGGCCGCACCCATTGCAAATGCAACACCACCCATCAATAACGTGACGACACCGTATCTTAAGCCAAGGAAAGTCAGCGTATCCGCATGGCCAAGACCTATTTTGGCGGCAATGAACCCGCTGCTCCACAACAGAACGAATGCGGCCGGAATAGTCAGGAGAGTCAGGTCTGGTCGAGGTGAAAGCTCAGGATCGGATTTCAGATTGTGAATGTCTCCGCTCCTCAGCTTTGATGGTCTCGCACACGGAATTTAAGGGAAAATCGCACCAAACGGTCGTGAGAATCCCGCGTAGAGGATTTGGAATTCTCCGCTACGGCATCCCACGCCCAAGACCGACCAATGATCGATATTTCCGCTCAGTTCATACCGTAGAAACCGAGCGCGCCGCCGGCCATCACCTGATGTGCCGCTTCTTTGGACAACGTTCCCAGCCGATCACGCATCATCTGCGGCGCACCGGGAAAGAAGCCGTCCTGATGCGGGTAGTCAGTCGCCCACATGATTTTGTGCGGACCGATATAGTCGGCCAACACGCCAATGCTGTTCTCCACCGGCTCGAAGGAAATCCAGCAATTGCGCTCAAACAGTTCGCTCGGGCGCATCGACGGTGCGAATTCGTTAAAGCCCTTGTCGTCGAAATGCCGATCCATCCGGTCGAGCCACGGTGCAATCCAGCCGCCGCCTGATTCCAGAAAGGCGATGCGCAGTTTCGGATGGCGATCCACTACCCCGCCCCAGATCACGCTCAAGGCCGCGAGCATCATTTCCATGGTGTGGGAGACCATATGCCGGGCCGCGCGATCTTCCTCGAAACGATCAACACCGACGGTCGGCATGGCATTGGTCGACCCTTCGTGGAAGCCGATGGAAAAATCGAGTTCCTCGGCGAGAGACCAAAACGGCGCGTACATCGGGTCGCTCAGCATTTTTTTGCCATGATACGGATTCGGGCGGAGAAACCCGCCGCACATCCCAAGCGTCTCCCGCGCGTAGCGCATTTCCGCCATCGCGTTCTCGACGGTTTGCATCGGTAACATCGCGACACCGAAAAGCCTGTCGGGATACGGATTGCAGTAATCGACCAGCCACCGGTTGTAGGCGCGGCACGATGCGGCGGATAGGTCGGGGGCTTCGATGGCTCCGGTAAAGAGGCCGAGGCTCGGATAGAGAAACGCGGCGTCGATGCCGTCCGCATCCATATCAACGATCCGCGTGTGCGGGTCGAACCCGCCTTTACGCCCCTCGGCGTATTTCAGCGTGTTGACCTGAATGTCGCCCTGGCGAACACCGATAGAGCCAAGACTGCCGATCCCCCGCGGATTGCCCAAGAGCTTCCCCTCGACGGTAATGCGTTCGGCGCCGTTCTCATCGACGACGAATTGCGGCCGGCGCTCGCGGAACGCGGGGTCGATATAATCATCCCATAAGGTGAGCGGCTCAAGAATATGACCGTCAGCGTCGACGGTTTCGTATGTCCGTGTCATCGCCATGCCCTCCGGGCTAATGTGTCCTAGAATGAGGGTAGATCGAGATATGCGACTCGGCGACTCCGCAAATCCAGCCCCTCGAACCTCTGTCCCAACAACCCAATTTAATTTCTAGATTAACGCACCGATCGACTGGCACTCCCGCGAAGACGGGAATCCAGTTCGATAGGGCAGGCATTCTAGATTTCCGCCTTTGCGGGAATGACGGTTGGAGGATAACGAGACATGCTCAGAAACTCAGAAATTCACGATGTGGTTTGGCCGCGCGCCGCCCGGCAGATGGAAATTGCGCCGGTAGCACCTCGGCTCGATACGCTGGAGGGCAAGACGGTCGCGCAATTGTGGGACTTTCTCTTTCGCGGCGACGAGGTCTTTGACCTCCTCGAACAAGGGCTGAAGGAACGCTACCCCACGGTCAAATTCGTGAGCTGGAAGGATTTCGGCTCGACCCACGGAGCGGACGAGCGGCAAATTCTCGCCGACCTGCCGGAGACGATGAAGTCGATGGGAGTCGACGCCGTCATTTCCGGCATGGGTTGTTGAGGCAGCTGTACGCCCGCCGTGTTGCGGGCAAGCGCAGCTGCCGAGAAAGCCGGAGTTCCTTCCTCTTCCCTCGTCTGTGAGGGTTTCATCGGACAAGCGGGTACGACCAGCGTCGGGCTCGGCCTGCCGAACCTGCCGGTCGCCCTAGTGCCAGGCCATGTGGGCACACAGAGCACGGACGAGCTCAACGAGAATGTCCTTGGCGTTACCGTCGACGATGTGGTGCGCAATTTGACGGAGATGCCGGACGAGGTCGCTACGGTCGAAGACCCGGAACCACACGAGATCGTCTTTTCCGGCACCATCGACGAGATCAATCGCCTGTTCGTAGAGAACGAATGGAGCGATGGGTTGCCGATCATCCCGCCAACCGCAGAACGCGTCCAAGCCTTCCTCGCGTTCACCGACTGCGACCCCGACGAAGTGTTGGCGATCCTGTTACCCGATAGCCGTGCCGCCACCATATGGTCGGTCGCGGTCAACGGTGTGATGGCGGGCTGTCGCCCCGAATACATGCCCGTGCTGATCGCTCTGATTGAAGCCATGGGCGATCCAGATTATGGGGTTGAGCATTCCGGTAACACACCGGGCGGCGAGACTCTGATCACCATCAATGGTCCCGTCGCGAACCAACTGCGTTTCAACGACGAGCAAGGCGTACTCCGCGACGGTTTCCAACCGAACACCTCGGTCGGGCGATTCTGGCGGCTGGCCCTGCGAAATCTTGCCGGTTTCCTGCTGCATAAGAATGACAAATGCACCTTCGGCAACACCTGGCGTGTCGTGATGGCGGAGAACGAGGAGGTGCTGGACGAGATCGGCTGGCCAACGACTGCGGAAGACCTCGGCATCGCTAAGGGCAAGAGCGCAGTGAGCATTGCGCGCTATACCGGCAGCAACTTGATCGCATCAGCGACCGGTAATACTGGCGAGAAGATGATGCCGTTCCTCGCCGACGCGGTGCTAAAGCAGAACACTTGGCAATTAGTCTTCACCATCGGCACGTCGCCCGGCACCTTGCGCCCGCTGCTGGTGTTGAGCCCGATCCTGGCGAAGACCTTGGCGAAGGATGGATGGACGAAGGAGCGGGTGAAACAGTATCTCTACGATCATTGCCGCATACCCGCTTGGGAGTTCGAACGGTACCTTGGCGAGTGGACCGACCACCCGATCCGGGACCTTAAGGATCAGGTAAACCTACGCCGCGCTCCGAGGGAATTCGCCGAGAGTGACGACCCCAACCGCATGGTGCCGATCACCTTCCGCCCGGATGATTTTATGGTGGCGGTCAGCGGAGACCCGCTTCGCACCAACGCCATCACCTTCGCTCATAACGGCATTCTCGGATACTCCGTGGCGCGGGAGATCGTAGTGCCAGAGGGCTGGGAGGATAGGTTAAGGGCGGTGCGCTAACCTCCACCCTAACCCTCCCCCGCAAGCGGGAGAGGGGATGTTACCGAGTGGCTGGTTCAAATTCCTTCTC
>JABJCS010000657.1 GCA_018665505.1 Alphaproteobacteria bacterium | reverse complement strand
GATGGTGGGGGAGGCGACGGCACCTGCGGCCAGGATGACTTCGCTGAGCGCGCTCGCTACCTGCTCTATTCCTCCAAGGTCGAAGACGATTCCGGTTGCTTTGCCGTCCTCGATTTTGACCCGTTTGGTATGCGCACCGGTGACGATCCGGAGATTGCGGCGGTTCCGGACCGGCTTGAGAAACCCCCGCGAGGTGTTCCAACGCCAGCCGCGCTTCTGGTTGACGTGGAAGTAGCCGACACCCTCGTTATTGCCGGTATTGAAATCGTCGACTCTCGGCAGGCCCGCTTCGACAGCGGCGTCCATGAAAGCGTCCAATATCTCCCATGAGATACGAGGCTTCTCGATCCGCCACTCGCCGCCGCGCGCATGCAGGTCGCTCGGTTCCAGGGCAAGGTTGTCTTCGGATTTCAGGAAATAGGGTAGCACGTCATCCCAGCCCCACCCGGGATTGCCGAGCTGTGCCCATTGATCGTAATCGCGCGCCTGGCCGCGCATGTAGATCATGCCGTTGATGGAGGAACAGCCGCCCAAAACCTTGCCGCGTGGGTAATCAATGGCACGGCCGTTCAGGCCAGGTTCGGGCTCCGTCTTAAATCCCCAATCAACCTTTGGGTTGCCGATGCAGTACAGATATCCGACCGGAATTTTGGTCCAAATATAATCGTCTTTACCGCCCGCTTCGAGCAGCAATACCGAGACGGTAGGGTCGGCGGAAAGGCGGTTCGCGAGAACGCAGCCTGCCGTCCCTGCACCGACGATGATATAGTCGTAACTACCGAATGATTGCGCCATTAATACCGATATCCCGCTGATCTTTCCACACCGTCTAATATCGCGGAGGGATAGCGAGGGGACAAGGGGCACACTCTCGTCGAGGCGAGAATGTCGGTGGAGAACTAATTACCCCAATTCTTCAAAATGGGCACCGTGGAGATTGAGTTCTTCGGCGAACCGTCTATCAGTTTGTCGCTGTAGACCAGATAGATCAGCACGTTGCGTTTTTGGTCCATGAAGCGAACTACCTGCATGGTTTTGAACAGGATGGAGGTGCGCTTGTTGAAAACAGATTCGCCATCCTCAAGCTCTTCCTTGACGGTAATCGGGCCGACCTGGCGGCAGGCGATTGCGGCGTCCGATGAATCCGTTGCGAGACCCACAGCACCTGAGACACCGCCTTTCTTGGCGCGGGAGAGATGGCAGGTGACGCCGTCCACCTTCGGATCATCAAAAGCCTCGATGACGATCTTATCGTTGGGGCCAAGCAATTTGAAGACGGTGCTGACGCTACCGATTTCTTCTGCACTCACGGTGTTTGCGGCGAGGAGAAAAATGAGTGCTGTGGCTAAAACCCTCATCCGCCGGCTAACTGCGGCAAGATATGGACTTCGCTGTCCGGCTGAATTGGCTCCAGCAGAGATTCCTGGAACAGCTGTCCGTCGATTGCGTAGGCGGCCCCTTCTTCCAGGTGGGGTTTGATCTCGGGGAACTCCTCGGAGAATGCCCGAATCAGTTGTTTGATCGTAGCGACATTCGGATATTCGAATTCGGTTTTGCCGTTGGTATAGCGCGCTAGCGCCGCGGTGATCGTGACATGTGCCATGGACTATAGTTCGAGTATTACACGGGAATATTCAAGAGTGAAATGGGAAAGAGACTTCACCTTGCGTTCGTTGAAGGGGGGACGTGGGTGGGTTCATACTTCGACGGGTGCTGTCTGAGCTCTTTCATCCCAAGCAAATATATAAGAAAAACCCCCGCCCGGTTGGGCGAGGGTTTCTCGAAAGTCTTGAAAGAGGAGGGTGGCTTATTCGGCTGCCTTCTTCATTTCGTCTAGTCTCGCCATGATCTTCGGCGGCGACATCGGCAGTTCCGCAAACCGGACGCCGGTCGCGCGGCTGACCGCGTTGGCGACCGCCGCCATCGGCGGAATTATCGGTGTTTCGCCGATACCACGCACACCGAAGGGGTGGCGCGGGTTCGGTTCTTCAACGATCACCGTGCTGATCATCGGTAGATCGGAGCAGACCGGGATTCTGTAGTCGAGGAAACCGGTATTCTCCATCTGGCCTTTGTCGTTGTAGATGTACTCTTCGTTGAGGGCCCAGCCGATGCCTTGGGCGGCACCACCTTGGAATTGTCCCTCGACATACGCCCGGTGGATGGCCTTGCCTGCATCCTGCAGAACCGTATAGCGCAGGACGTCGACCTTGCCGGTCTCCGGGTCCACTTCAACGTCGACCATATGCATGCCGAAGCTCGGTGCGGCTCCTTGCGCGTTGATTTGCGCATGGCCCGCGATCGGTCCGCCGGTCTTGTTGGCGTGTTTGGCGATGTCGGCCAGGGTCATCGGTTCGAAGTCGCCGGCGTTCGGGCCGGACGGCTTGATGAGACCGGCTTCCCAGGTCACGGCTTCCTCATCGATCTCCCAAACCTTTGCCGCGCGAGCACAGGCCTGTCGGATGATGTCTTCGGATGCCTGGACCACGGCCATACCACTCGAGAAGGTCGCCCGGCTACCGCCCGTGAGGAACGTATAGCCCAGCGAACTTGTGTCGCCGATGATCGGTCGCACGTCCTCGTATTCGACGCCAAGCGTCTCCGCGGCCATCAAGGCCATGGAAGCGCGTGAGCCGCCAATATCAGGCGTACCGATCATCAAGTTGAGTGTGCCATCGACATTCAGCTGCAAGGCCGCACAGGACTCGCCGCCGATGTTGAACCAGAAGCCTGATGCCACGCCACGTCCCTGATTGGGGCCGAGCGGGGTGTTATAGTGCTCATGAGCCTTGGCTTCTTCAAGGATCTGCGGGTAGCCAATGGCGCCGAATTTGGGGCCATAAGCTGCACGGGTGCCTTCCTTCGCCTCGTTCTTTTGGCGAAGTTCGACTGGATCCATATTCAGCTTTTGGGCGATTTCGTCGACCACGCATTCGACCGCATACTCGGAGATCGGTGCCCCTGGAGCGCGGTAGGCCGCGACCTTCGGACGATTGGTGACAATGTCGAAACCGACGACTTTAACATTCTCCATGTCGTACGGCGCGAAGGCGCACATGCACCCCGGCTGTACGGGAGAGCCCGCGAAAGCGCCCGCCTGATATTTCAGGATGGCTTCGCCGGCCACGAGGGTGCCGTCGTTCTTGACGCCCATCTTGACCCAGACATTGGCGCCCGAGGTTGGACCCGTTGCCCGCATGACATCGTCGCGGTTCATGATCATCTTGACCGGATGATGGCATTTTTTCGAAAGCAACAATGCCAACGGCTCTAGATAGACGACCGTTTTACCGCCGAAACCGCCGCCGATCTCCGAAGAGGTGACGCGCAATTTCGAGACGTCCATGCCGATCAGCTTGGCGCAGTGGCCGCGGACAACGAAATGTCCTTGGGTCGTGCACCAAAGATCGGCGGTGCCGTCTTCGGAGTAGTTTGCAACGCAGGCGTGCGGCTCGATATAGCCTTGGTGAACCGCACTGGTGTCGAACTCGCGTTCGATGATGATATCGGCGTCGGCGAAACCGGCTTCGACATCACCGCAGCCGAACTCGACCCGCTTGGCCACGTTCGACGCTTTGGTCGGGGCTGGATCGACGCCTTCCGTGATCATGTCGTCGTGCAGAATCGGTGCATCGTCGGCCATAGCGGGGACCGGGTCGATGACATGAGGCAGCACTTCGTACTCGACTTTGATCAGTTTCAGCGCTTGCCGGGCAACGGCGGAACTGGTCGCCGCAACAGCGGCTACCGGATGGCCGTCATACAAGGCTTTTTCCCGCGCCATGACGTTGCGGGTCATATCCTTGTAATTGATCATCATCTCACCGGCCGGGGCCAGTTCCGAGGGCATGTCCTCAAAGTCGTCGCGGCATACCACTGCTTTGACGCCTTTCAGGGCTTCCGCCTTCGAAGTATCGATCGACTTGATGATCGCGTGGGCATGCGGACTACGGAGAACTTGGCCGACCAATTGGTTCGGCATGTTGAAATCCGCGCCGAATTTTGCCCGCCCAGTCACCTTGTCGACACCGTCCGGGCGAACCGGACTGCTGCCGACCACTCTTAGATCGGTCGTGCGAACGTCATCGGGCATATTATGCTCCTCTCATCTCCGTGGCCGCGTCTTGGACGGCCCGGACGATTTTGTCGTAGCCGGTGCAGCGGCACAGGTTACCCGCGAGCCAATACCGAATCTCGGTCTCGGTCGGATCGGGGTTCTTCTCCAGCAACGCCTTTGAAGCAATCAGAAAGCCCGGGGTGCAGATGCCGCATTGCAGGGCGGCGTGCTCCAGGAACTTCTGTTGCAGCGGATGCAGGTGGTCGCCTTCGGCCATACTCTCGATAGTCTCGACCTTGCGATCTTGCATTTCTGCACCGAGCACGAGGCAGGAACAGACCAGACGATCGTCGACCATGACGCTGCACGCGCCGCAATCGCCGGAAGCACAGCCTTCCTTGCTACCCGTCAGGTGCAGGGTTTCGCGAAGGATATCGAGCAAGGTTTCCTCCGGCTCGCAGAGGAACTCCGTCTCGTCACCGTTGACGGTGGTGGTTACGTGAATCTTCGACATGAATTAACCTTTCGCGCGTTCGAGAGCGGTAGTTGCCGCCCGGCGGGTCAGTACACCCGCGACTTTTTTGCGGTATTCGACGGTGCCGCGCTTGTCACTGATCGGTGTTGCTGCGGCACTTGCCGCTGCACCCGCAGCTTCGAGGGCCGCATCATCTACCTTAGTTCCGATCAAGGCGTCGGCTGCTGTCGTGCAGTCGATGATCCTCGGACCGACCGCACCCAGGACGACCCTGGCGGCGGTGCAGGTGCCGCTATCATCGAGCGTCAAGCAGACGCCGGAGCCGACGACGGCGATGTCCATCTCTGTCCGTGGAATGAACCGGAGATAGGCTTCACCCGTATTGGCGGCTTTTTTCGGGAAAAAGAGCGAAACAATGAACTCGCCCTTCGCAAGCGAGGTTTTGCCGGGACCCGTCGGGACTTCCTCGACTGCCACATCACGTGTGCCGTTCGGTCCCGCGATGCGCGCAATGGCACCTGCCGCGACCAATGCTGGAACACTATCTCCAGCCGGTGAGGCATTGCACAGATTTCCGACCATCGTGCATCGGCCTTGGATCTGTGTCGATCCGATCAGGTCGAACGCATACATGACGCCCGGCCAAGTCTTCGAGAACGACGGATGTTCTTTCAACTCGGCACCTGCAACAGCTGCACCTACACGGTATCCACCGTCTTCTTCGGTGACGGTGCGGGTTTCCGCAATTCGTTTAATGTCCACGATGAGCTCTGGCTCGATCATATCGGCGCGGAGCTGGACCAAGAGATCGGTACCCCCCGCGAGTACCCGGGCTTCGCCGGCAGCAGCTGCTAAAAGCGCAACTGCCGCATCGACTGAATCCGGGGCTTCAAAACGCATGCCCTCCATCGGTATAGCCGTTCCTTTTCTTTGAGGTGTTTCTAGTTCGTCGTTTGTTGTCGCTGTTCGCGATTGACCGGGAGAATGCCCAAAGGGAAGCTCCTGCTCAAGTCGATATACGAAAAATTAACTACCCACACCAACCGTGTCCGACGGGCGAGGGAAGACTAAGTATAGATTTAGTGCTGAAGCGCATGGAAGGCGAGCCGATAATTTCGATTATTTTCACGAGACTTAGGGGAGTGTCATGACGAGCCAATCCGATTACGGGAATGCAGGGTACGGTTATATCGACGGCGAGTTCGTACCGATGTCTGAGATGAGGTTGCCGGTGACCGATCTCGGCTTTCAGCTGGGGGATATGTGTTATGACGCATTGCATATCCACAAGGGCCGCTATTTCCGTATGGATGATCATCTGGACCGCTTCGAGCATTCGGTCGCCGAGCGCCGGTATAATACACTCAGCATGGGACGTGACGGCTTTGCCGAAGTCTTGATGGAATGCGCATCACTATCGGGATTGCGCGACTCCATGGTCAACATTGTGGCCACGAGGGGGGTACCGACCAGCGGTCACAAGGATCTGCGTACCTGCCAAAATCGATTGATGGCCTGGG
>JABJCS010000656.1 GCA_018665505.1 Alphaproteobacteria bacterium | reverse complement strand
GATATATGTTTCGCGCCGGTCCTGACCTTTAATGAGGCGCCGGACCATCCGCACAACCAAGCGCGCGGTACTTTCGTCGATGTGGAAGGTGTCCCGCAGCCTAACCCGGCACCCCGGTTCAGCCGTACGCCAGGTTCGGTCAAAGGGGGTGCTCCGGACTATGGCGCCGATACGCGGGAGGGTCTCATTGAATGGGGATTCGACGCTGGTGAGGTAGATGCGCTTTTGGCAGATAAAGCCGTCGGCTGGCAGGGATAGAGCCGCGCCATGGCACTCAGCCTCGGCAGTGACATCGGCGGTACATTCACGGATTTCGCCCTTGTCGATGGTGAGACCGGCAACATCCGGATTCACAAACGCTTGACCACGCCGGACGATCCGTCGGAAGCCGTGGAGGCGGGGGTCGCATCGTTGCTCAACGGCGACGCGACTGACCTCGCTACTCATATCCATGGGACGACCTTGGTCATCAATGCGGTGATCGAACGCAAGGGTGCCCGTACCGGATTGATTACGACCGAGGGCTTTCGTGACGTCATAGAGATCGGCCGTGAGAAGCGCTACGACGGGTGGGACCTCAAGATCAGCTTTCCGGAACCCTTGGTGGAGCGCGCTCTTCGGCTCGAAGCGATCGAGCGGGTCCATGCGGACGGCCGCGTTCTCAAGACCCTCGACCGTGAGGCATTGAAGGAAACCATCGCGGCGTTACTGCGCGAAGGAATCGAATCCATCGCTGTTTGCCTGCTGCATTCCTACAAGAACCCGATCCACGAACAGGCGGTACGGGCTGCGATAGAGGAACTGGCGCCAAACCTGCCGATCTCGCTTTCATCGGAAGTACTGCCGGAAATCAACGAGTACGAACGTGTCTCCACGACAGCAGTGAATGCATACACCAAACCGGCGACGGCCCAATACCTGTCGCGGCTCGAGGAGCGCATGAGTGGCCTAGGTGTGGGCGGTGAATTGCTGTTGATGCAGTCGAGCGGCGGCATCAATTCGGCGAGAACGGCGCGGGAGTTTCCCGTCCGCATTATCGAATCCGGGCCAGCAGCGGGGGCCTTGGGGGCGGCGCATTATGCGCGCCTCGCGGGTTTGGACCACGTACTGTCCTTCGATATGGGCGGCACGACCGCCAAGATGTGCCTGGTCCAGGAAGGCCGCGTGTCGCGTACGACGGAATTCGAAGTCGCCCACGTCCACCGTTTCAAACGCGGCAGCGGAATCCCCGTGAAGGTTCCGGTCCTCGATCTTATGGAAATTGGTGCCGGTGGGGGGTCATTGGCGCATATCTCCGAAGTCGGCACGCTGCAGGTTGGGCCCGAGAGTGCCGGAGCCGATCCCGGCCCGGCCTGTTACGGCCAAGGAGGCATGCAACCAAGCGTCTCCGACGCGGACCTGGTTTTGGGATATCTCGATCCGGCGCATTTCCTCGGTGGCGAGATGTCATTGGATAAGGAAGCCGCCGAAGCGGCAATCTGGAATGTTGTCGCCGATCCATTGGGCCTCGACGTGACGCAGGCCGCGTACGGCATCCATGGGATTGTCAACGAGAACATGGCCGCTGCGGCAAAAGTATATGTGACCGAACACGGCGAGGACCCTGGATACTACACCCTGGTGGCCTTCGGTGGATGTGGGCCGGTACATGCGGTCGATCTGGCCCGGCGGCTCGGGATCGGCAGTGTGTTGATCCCGCCGCGTGCGGGCGTCGCCTCCGCTATTGGCATGGTGGTAGCACCGGTCAGCTACGATACGGTGCGGACGAACCGGGTGCGCGTCGCGGCGGCGGACTTCACCACACTCGATACGCTCTTCACGGCGATGGCGTCAGAATGCAGCGAGCGGATGCCGGAGTCGATTGATCCGTCTGAGCTGTCTTACGAGCGGGCGGCGGATATGCGCTATGTGGGACAGGGCTACAACGTGGCGATTCCCTTGCCGGATGCGCTGCTATCGGACGCGAGCGCGACGGATGTGCGCGGCTGGTTCGACGAGACCTATCGCAAACTCTACGGTCGCACCTATGACGATCTGGAGCTGGAGTTCATTAATCTGCGCCTGACCGCGACCGCCCCCATGGGCAATGTCTCTCTGACGACGGAAATCGGTGACGGACAGGCGACGCCAATCGGCGAGCGCCAGGCGTATTGTACGGTCGCGGGCACGTTCGTGGCGCAT
>JABJCS010000655.1 GCA_018665505.1 Alphaproteobacteria bacterium | reverse complement strand
ATCGAAGAACAAAGCGGCGGAGCCCGGTTATCAGTATCTGCCGGCAAAGGACATTCCGATGGCCACCAGTAGTAATGGCGGCATAGTGGTCACGATCATTGCGGGCGAGGCCTTCGGCACGAAGGCTTCGATCGGCACCCACACTTCGATCTGGCTGCAGGATTGGAAAGTCGCCCCCGGCGCGACCACGGAGATCGACATCCCGGTGAGCTATAATGCGGCAGCGTATGTCTTTGACGGTGGGATAAATTTCGGTTCTGGCGAGCCGCTCGTGGAACGCGGCCAATTGGCAAAATTCGGTCCTGGCACAACGCTCGCCGTGAGCGCCTTACGGGCAGGCCCGGGCGGCCGTTTTCTGCTTCTGGCCGGCGAACCCCTTGAAGAACCCGTTGCTTGGCACGGGCCCTTCGTCATGAACACAGAAGAGGAAATTGCCGTCGCTGTCGACGATTATCGAGACGGCCGAATGGGCCGGATCCAGCGCTAAGAATTGGAAGTAGCCATACTACCGGTGGCTTCAGTGAGTGGCCTCGAGGGTTGCCTTCTCGCGGTGGACTGTTCTATCCGCTGGGAATGTCACGGTGGCGGTCGTGCCCACTCCAACTTTGCTTTCCAGATGTATCGCGCCGCCATGCAGCTTCATGAGATTGTGGCAGAGGTGGAGCCCCAACCCGGTTCCTTCATGCGATTTGGTGGCACTGCTGTCGGCTTGTTGAAAGGGCATTAACGCCTTTTCGATATCGCCCTCGGACATACCGACGCCGGCATCAGTAACTGAAATTGTTATGCTCCCCTGAATGTTACGGGCGGATACTTTAATGGCACGGCCCTGCGCTGAGAATTTAACCGCATTGGAAAGCAGATTGTTGAGGATTTGAGTGATCGAGCGCTCGTCCCCTCTCAGCATCGGTAAATCAGACTCAATCTCCGTGCTGAGTTGTAAGTCCGCGGCTTTGCTCAGTGTCGAAATCATTCGCATGGAATTTTCGACAATCACCGAGACGTCCACCATTTCCTCGGTAAGTTCGTATCTCCCAGCTTCTATCTTGGAAATATCGAGTATGTCATTGATCAAACTGACAAGGAGATTGCCGCTATCGTGAATGTCTTTCGCATATTCTTCATAATGCGGGTCACCAAGCGAGCCGAAGGTCTTGGTCTCCATCATTTGGGTAAATCCGATGATCGCATTGAGCGGTGTGCGCAGGTCATGGCTCATATTGGCGAGAAATTCCGATTTTGCCTGGTTTGCCTCCTCGGCTTCCACCTTCGCCGCCAGAACCTCTATTTCCGCGCGCTTGCGCTCGGTAATGTCGACCGAAGTCGCAATGACATACTCGACGACGCCGTCGTCGTTGAGAACGGGAACAAACGTGGTGTGCAGCCACACCTCATCTCCCTCGGAACTCAACAAAGGACATTCTACACTTGAGGTTTCACCTGCCTTGGCCCGGTCCAAATGATCGGTCAACGGCGCCCGCATTTTCGCCTCATAAAACTCCGGAGGATAGATCGTCCCATAGTGAGCGCTGACATCAGGGATTTTGAGCATCTCAACCCCCGCGTGGCTCATGTAAACCAAGCGAGAATCCATATCGATAATCTTGTTGCAGACCGGGGAGCCCTCGAGGAGGGCACGATTTCTCATCTCGGAATCGCGCAATAGTTCCTCGGTCCGTTCATGCGTCGCAACATTCGCTTCGAGACGCTCGATCTGTTCACGATTTCGTTGCTGTTCCTGTGCAATGGAAGGAATGAGGCGCTTGATTAGGAGTGCGACGATCAGAACGGCGGCGACAAGATTAAAGAGTTTCGGGATGATGACCATTTCCGGCTGGGCCAGAGATTCAAACACGCTTAGCGGTAACAAATCCGCCCGGGCCGAATGCCACGCCCCAAAAAATGCGCTTTCAAACAAGCTTCGGAAGGCGTCGACGCCCAATACCAGAAGCAGAATTGACGCAGCATAGCTCACATTGCCGAGCTCATGACGCTGACGAAAGATGAAATAGAGAATGTAGCCCCAGATACCGACGAGGATCCAATAGATTGCAGGAGTCAGCAGACTAAACGAAATCATGGGGTATCAGTATACACCGCATCTGTCGGTACCCTGACAACATCCAGCGCCAAAAACCTTCATCGAGTTGTACCTACGCGCCCGCTACAACCGCATCGATCTCGTGTAAGTTCTCGGCTGTCATCTTCCACTGAATCGCATTGGCGTTCGCCGCCATCTGTTCAGGTTTTGACCCACCGGCGATAATGCTGGCCGTGACCGGTTGCGCCGCGAGCCATGACATCGCGAGCGTCAGCAAATTGTATCCGTGATCGCGCGCGTAGGCGTCCAGTCTCTCCAACCGGTCGAAATCGGCATTCTCCAGGTCGGCGTCGCCCGACAGGCGACTACCGGCAGGGGCGGATTTCCCGCGCTGATACTTTCCGGTCAGCAACCCCTTCGCAATCGGGTAATACGGCAACACGGTCATCCCACTGGCTTCACAGACAGGGACGAGTTCAGGCTCGATATCCCGTTGCAAAACATTCCATGCATTTTGCGCCGTCACGAACCCACGTAATCCCGAACGCTGTGCCTCGTCGACCGCTTCCTGCATTTGCACGCCGGTAAAATAAGAACATCCATAATATCGAATCTTACCGTCGGTCACGAGGTCTTCGAGTGCGCCCATCGTGTCCGCAATAGGCGTGTCATAATCAGGCCGATGAAGTTGATAGAGGTCGATATAGTCGGTCTGGAGCTTCGCCAAACTTTTGTCGAGTGCAGCACGAATGTTCTCCGCCGAGCCGCGGTTCTTACCGTCGATATGGACGATCGTATTGCCGAACTTGGAGGCGAGAAACACCTTGGCGCGCTTCCCCTTAAGGCCGCTGCCCATATAGGTCTCGGAATTTCCGCCGCCATAACTCTCGGCGGTATCAAAAAAATCAATCCCGGCGTCGATGGCCGCGTCCATGACCGCATGCGTTCCTTTTTCGTCGACGCGTTTGCCAAAGGCATTGCAACCGAGCCCGACCAACGAAACACTGAGACCACCTGTTCCACCAATAATGCGTCGATCCATTTCAGGTCCGCCGCGCGGCTTTCGCCCGCTCGTTAATCCTCACGCTCGCCGTGCGCGAACCATCGTGGAAGGTGCCGCCAATTTTATCCAGCGGCACCTCGCGATTACCGTAATTACATTCGAAAAATCGATGATGTAGATTGTGAAAGAAATCTCCGAGATACGGATACCGCTTGCCGCCGAAAGACAAGGCATGGAAACCGCAATGCGTCGTCGCCGGACCGATTGAGAGCCAAGTGATGTGGAAGACAATATGAATCGGATGCGACGGCAGAAAAATATGGATCAGCAACGGGCTGAAGAAGATAGCGCTTTCCACGGGATGCATGGACACCCCGGACCAAGGCCCAGTGTTGACGTTGCGATGATGGACGCTGTGAATATGGTTGTAAACGCCTCGCCAATGCAGAAACCGATGCGTGATATAAAAATGCGAGCTGTCGACAAAAGGAATCAGCACGAACAGTAGGACGAGCCAAATTGGCCCCTGGTCCCAACTGTTGGCCGGAATCAAATTTTGCGAGAGAGCCCATAGCAGCCCGCACTCATAGGCAGTCCATATCGGCACGCTCCAGGCCAGTGTCCAAAACATGTTGTCGTAAACTTGGTCGCCAAAGGTAAATTGAGCGCCCTTCTTCATCGACTTCACTTCGAACTCGAGAAACTTTCCTTGCTTCGCAAAAGTGTAAAGATACAGGTGCAGCGATCCAGCCCATGCCAACATCAAAGTCAGGTTGACGACGAATATCTGTATTATCCAATGCCATCCACCTGCGCCGATGGTTTCCATCGTCGGCAGGACGGTCAACCACAATACTGTGATCAGGGCGAGGGCCAGTCCCCGGACATAAAGCCCAAACCAGGACATGAGAATGCCTTTAACGACGGCGACCGGATTCCACCAATGCCGAAAAATACCGCCCTGCGGGATCGGTACATCGGGATGATAGTTCCAGATATTGGGATCGACTTCCCGGTCGGGCGCTATCTCAGCGTCACTCATCATGCGCTCCCGCTGCCATTCGTCGATATACTCTAAAGGAAGTTAGTGGATGCGCTCTAATATTCCAATCAATCGGCGGCACTCAAGAACCCGGTAATTTCCATTGCTAATTCTTCGCTGCGCGTCTCCGGCAACATATGACCGCCCCCGTCGAGTTCGATGAGACGCGCGCCGGGAATGATCTCGGCCATCTCGCGGCCGAACCATGCGGGCATCAATTGATCGTCAGCGCCGGTCGCGATCAGCGTCGGACAGGCAAGGCTTGAAGTGATGGCCCTCGAATCGTAAGCCAGGATCGCATTTAAGCGCTGCGCTATTTGATCCGCATCTTGCGGATTGGATTTAGCGGCTTCGGCCATTTTCTCGAACCCTGCCTCATGCGTGCGCCGGTAATTCGGGGGAAACAGCAGGCTCGCGTTGAACCAGGCATAGCGATACGGATCCAGGCCGCGCGCCGCCGCAATTCGCAGCTGCTGCATCGTCGTGAGATGCCCGTCACCATATTGCCAGGGATTGATCAGCACCAAACCGGCCGTCCGGTCCGGATGCGCCGATGCCACCGACAAGCCGATACCGCAGCCCGTCGAATGACAGCAGAGATGCGCCCGCTCGATCTCCAACGCGTCCATCAGCCCGATCACTTCACCGGCCCGGCCCGCCATACTCATCGCGTCCTCCGATGGTACAGGCGCGCTTTGACCGGTTCCGCGCTGGTCATAACGGATGACCGAGAAGTCACTCGCCAATCGTTCAAGAAACGGTCCAGTTCCCACCGGCCCGTTGCTTTGCGGCAACAGCATGATCATCGGATGACCCGTGCCGTCACGCTCGTAGTGGATATCGCCGCCGTCAATATTCGCCATGGGCATAGGTGAAGTCTCCTCAGAAATCTGTCTTGCTGTTTAACCCGCAAGGACGCCCAAGTCACGGCGGGAGGTGGTCCTCTTCAACGACCCCTTTAAGTCAATAAGTCTCGGACACGCATAAAAAAGAGCACCACCGCCATGCAAATCGTCGACGCGCAGATTCATCTTTGGGGATCCGGATTACCCAGCAACCAATCGCATATTCAAGTAACATCCTTTACGGCGGAGGAAGCCATCGCCTTGATGGATGAGGGCGGCGTCCACGCCGCGATCATTCACCCGCCGAGCTGGGACCCCGGCGCGGTGGAATTGGCGACCAAGGCGGTCGGAGATTATCCGGGCCGCTTCGCGATCTTGGGGCATCTCCCGCTCGACAAAGCGGAAGCCCTTCCGATGATGGCCGGATGGCGGGATAAACCAGGCATGCTCGGCACACGTTATATATTCACCAACCCTGCAATACGGGACCGCCTGCATGGGGGGGAATTCGATTGGATGTGGCCTGAACTCGAAAAAGCGGGTATTCCCGTGTCGTCACTCTGCACTGACTCAATCGCTTATCTTGGCGGTGTCGCGGAGCGTCACCCGGGATTGCGGCTTACCATCGACCACCTTGGCGGGCGCGGCGGCCAGACGACGCTCAAGGACGCCGAAGCCATGACTCATATGCCTGAACTTCTGAAACTGGCCAAATTTCCCAACGTTGCGGTAAAGGCGACCGGTGCGCCCGGCTACTCCAGCGAACCTTATCCATTCCCAAAGATGCACACATATCTCGAGCAAATTTACGATGCCTTCGGGCCGAGCCGAATGTTTTGGGGTACGGATATCACAAAGATGACGTGCTCGTGGGCCGAATGCGTTTCGATGTTTACAGAAGGTCTCCCTTGGCTATCCAAGGCGGACCAGAAACTCGTCATGGGCCGAGGCATTTGCGACTGGTGGGGCTGGGATCGTAAGGAGAATGCGGCATGAGCGCGAACCCGTCCGGCAAGCAAGTCGCCGTCATCGTCGGCGCGACGTCGAAATGGCAATCGGATGGCCGCAATACACAATTGGCCCACGGCCAAGAGGTCGACGATAGCGACATCCCGGTCGGTATCCGCTGGGGCATTGGAGGCGCCATCGCGCAAAAATTTGCGGGCGAAGGTTTCTTCACCGTCCTGACCACCCGGACAGCAGCCAACGCGGCACCGCTCGCCGACGCCATTCGCGCGCAAGGCGGAGAGTGCATGAT
>JABJCS010000654.1 GCA_018665505.1 Alphaproteobacteria bacterium | reverse complement strand
GCTGAGATCGCGATCGAGGCCGAACGCACGGATCCGAATGTGGTGAAGGCGGTCGTCGCCATCGATCCGCTGGCACGGTCGGGGCGCGCATTGTATTTCACTCGGGCGACAGCGCCGTCCGGTGAGGGTCCGCTATATCACCACATCGGGCTCTATGCCTATCGCCGCGCGGCGTTGGAGCGATTTGTTTCTCTGCCGCCCGGTGTTCTGGAGCAACGCGAGAAACTGGAACAATTGCGCGCGTTAGAGGTCGGCATGCGGATCGATCTCGCCCTCGTTGACACGGTTCCGCTCGGTGTCGATACTCCCGCCGACTTGGCGCAGGCCCGCGCCGTTCTTGCCTCTTAGTGACGGAAACCCCCGAAGTGATGGAAACAATAACATGAGCGGGAAAATTGCCTTTCAAGGCCTTCCCGGCGCGTATTCGGACATGGCGTGCCGCGCCGTCCATCCAGATATGGAAACGCTGCCATGCGCCAGCTTCGAGGATATGTTCCAGGCGGTGGAGGAGGGTGCAGCCGAACTGGCGATGGTGCCGATCGAGAATACCGTCGCCGGCCGGGTCGCGGATATCCACCATCTGTTACCGAATTCTGACCTTAACATCATAGGTGAGCATTTCCAACGGGTGAATCACCGCCTGTTGGCCGTCAAGGGCGCCACGTTGGAGACTCTGGAGACGGTTCACAGCCACGTACACGCCTTGTCGCAATGCCGGAAGATGTTCCGCGAATTGGGCCTGAAACCGGTTGTACACGCGGACACCGCTGGTTCGGCCAAGGAAGTGGCGGAACTGGGCGATATCACCCGGGGTGCCATTGCCTCGGAATTGGCGGCGGAGATTTACGGCCTCGAATCGCTGCGCAACGACGTCGAGGACGATGCGCACAACACGACACGCTTCTTGATCATGGCGAAGGAGCCTATCGACATCGAGTTGGAAGATGGCCCGGCGGTCACCACGTTTATATTCCGTGTCCGCAACGTCCCGGCGGCACTTTATAAGGGGCTCGGCGGTTTTGCGACGAATGGCGTGAACATGACGAAGCTCGAATCCTACATGGTCGGCGGCGCGTTCTCGGCCACGGTGTTCTATGCGGATATCGATGGGCACCCGGACGACACGCCCGTGCGCCTCGCGATGGAAGAGCTCGGCTTCTTCAGCCGTGAGGTCCGGATTTTAGGTGTTTATCCGGCCCATCCCCGACGCTGGGAAACCTAACCCTCGGCGATCCAATCTTCGATCAAGCGGCGGGAGATCGAATCCGGTCTCGGGAGCCGGAAGGAATCGTCGTCCGGGCAATTCTTGATCTCGTCACGGCTGAACCAGCGCGCGGTCTCCAGCTCGAAAGTATCCACCTCCAGTTTCACGTCCAACGCCCGGCCGTAAAATCCAAGCATGATTGAGGACGGAAAGGGCCACGGCTGCGAGGAATGGTATTCCACATCGGTAATTGGGACCCCGGCTTCCTCGAAAACCTCACGGATGACTGCGTCTTCCAGGCTTTCGCCAGGCTCGACGAATCCAGCGAGCACCGAATGCTGTCCGGTCCGCCAGACCGCTTGACGGCCAAGGATGCAGCGGTCGGCTCCATCGTGGACCAGCATAATAACGGCGGGATCGGTGCGGGGAAAACAGAGGAAACCACATTCCTTATTGCCGCACGCGAGCACATGTCCGGCTTCGCGGCTCTCGGTTGGGCTGCCGCACCTCCCGCAAAACCGGTGGCGGCTCTGCCAGGTCGTCATAGCGCGGGCGTAGGCGAGAACGGCGGCGTCTTCGCGCGGTAGGAGCGGGCCGACTTCACGCAAATCGCGATAGGTCCCGAATTCCGCGAAGGGCGGCGACTCGTGGTGCGAAATATCCGCCGCAAAATAAGCTTCGCCGTGCCGCAGGCCCAAAAAGATCGGCACACCACAATGCACCAGCGCCGCGCCGGTGATCGGTACGAAGGCGGGTGCCAAGGCGTCACCAGCGGACATTAGGCTTTTGCTGTGCCAGATCGGCAGCAAGGTGCTGCGGGGCGATTGCAGGCGTTCATCGATCCAATTTTGGTCCCGGCGGTTCTCGCTCAGGCGTTCGACTTCGGCGGAAACATAGAAATTTGGTGCTCTCATGGTGGTCGCAATCTCCCATGGGGTCGATTTATTTTCAATGCTGGGCACGTGGTGCTTGCACAGAGCCCGGCGGATGTTGATATATTTAGGTCGGAAGGCTGGCGAATGGACGGGTGTCTCGCCAACCCGGTCAGATCCGGAAGGAAGCAGCCGTAACGAGTTTTTAGCCCGGGTCGTTTTCCAGTCTTCCACTAATCTCCACTGCAAGGCCGTCGGTCACCGGCGAGCGCATATGGCAGAGACGTCCGACAGCACTGAATACCGCGTACTTGCCCGGAAATACCGTCCGTCGAATTTCGATGAACTGATTGGCCAAGACGCCTTAGTGCGCACACTGTCCAACGCCATCGAAGCGGGGCGCGTCGCCCATGCTTTTATGCTGACCGGGGTACGGGGCGTCGGCAAAACGACGACGGCGCGGATTATCGCGCGCGCGCTTAATTGTATTGGGCCGGACGGCACCGGCGGTCCCACCATTGAGCCATGTGGAGTGTGCGATAATTGCGTCTCGATCCGCGACGACCGTCATGTCGATGTAATCGAAATGGACGCCGCCAGCCGCACCGGTGTCGACGATATACGCGAGTTGATCGAAGGGGTGCGCTATCGACCGATCTCCGCGCGGTACAAAGTCTACGTTATCGATGAAGTGCATATGCTCTCCCGAAATGCGTTCAACGCGTTACTGAAGACGCTGGAAGAACCGCCGGAAAGCGTGAAATTTATTTTTGCGACGACGGAAATCCGCAAGGTGCCGGTAACCGTCTTGTCGCGCTGCCAGCGTTTCGATTTACGCCGGGTCGAGCTGGAACGTCTCGCCGCGCATTTCAAATGGGTGGCGGGCGAGGAAGGCGTCGCCGTCGATGACGACGCGCTGCATCTGATCGCTAGGGCCGCCGATGGGTCGGTGCGAGACGGATTGTCCCTGCTCGACCAGGCTTTGGTGCCCGGAATGGATACGCTCAGCGCGGAAGCGGTGCGCGATATGTTGGGCTTGGCCGACCGCGCCGCGGTCTACGATCTGTTCGATCAAGTGATGGAGGGCGATATTGCGGGGGCGCTCGACCGGTTCGACGCCATGTATCGCGACGGCGCCGATCCATTGGTCGTATTGCAAGATATTCTCGACGTCGTCTATTGGCTGACCCGGATTAAGACCGCGCCCACTGTGGCGGACGCACCTTATACGCCGGAGACCGAGCGCACGCGCGGCAAGGAGATGGCGGAGAAACTCTCCATGCCGTCGCTGACCCGCGCCTGGCAATTAACACTGAAAGGTGTCGGCGAAGTGCAAACCGCGCCGAACGCCTTGCAAGCGGCGCAAATGGCGTTGGTGCGGTTGGCTCATGCCGCCGATCTTCCGTCGCCCGCTGCTTTGGTGCGTCAATTGACCGGTGACGCCGCGGCGACGCATGCTCCAAGTGCTGCCGTCCCACCGGCATCCTCCACTTCTTCGGCTCCCTCCGCGGTTTCGTCCCCAGCACCGGCAATGCCGGAAGGCCCGCCGCCCTCCAGTGGCGCGCCGAGCGCTTCCGCTGCTCAATCCCCGGCCCTCGCGAGCGCGCCGGAGCCAGCGCCCGCCGAGCCCGAAATTACGCTTCCGCAGCCGACGAGTTTCAAGGAAGTCGTCGATTTGTTTCGCGATCAGCGCGAGATGATCCTCTATTCGCATCTGCAGAATAGTGTGCATCTGGTGAATTTCGAGCGCGGGAGGATCGAGATCCGGATTAAATCGGATGCGCCGCGTGATCTCGTCAACCGGGTGACCGCCTTCCTGAACGACTGGACGGGCGCTCGTTGGGTCGTGACGGTCTCGAGCGAGGACGGTCAAGACACGCTCGGCGATCAGATTCGCGCCGAGGATCAACGGTTGCTGGACGAGGCCGAATCGGACGATTTGGTTCGGGCCGTGAAAACCGCATTTCCCGGATCGACCGTGACCAAGGTCACGACACTCGACCCGATGGATCCTTCCGAGGCAGTATTGGAAGCTATCGACGATGACATGGATGAGGACGAGGATTAAGGCATGAAGAATCTCGGCCAGCTGATGAAGCAGGCGCAAGAAATGCAAGACAAGATGGCCGAGATGCAAGATTCGCTCGTCTCCATCGAAATAGAGGGCGTCGCGGGTGCCGGGCTGGTCAAGGTGACCTTGAACGGCAAGGGCGAGATGCACCGCCTTCATATTGATCCGACATTGGCCAATCCGGCCGAAGCTGAAATTCTCGAAGACCTCATCGTGGCGGCGCATAATGACGCTAAGGGCAAGATCGAGGCTCGGGTCCAGGAAGAGACGCAAAAGCTGATGGGCGGCATGTCCTTGCCGCCGGGCATGAAGTTCCCGTTCTGAGCCACCGATGACGGAAATCGACCGCCTGATCCAACTGCTCGCCCGCCTGCCCGGACTCGGTCCTCGCTCGGCCCGGCGCGCGGTGCTCCACTTGATCAAACGGCGCGAAAGCCTGATGCAGCCGTTGGCGCAAGCGTTGGGTGACGCGGCGGAGGCGATATTGGTCTGCGGCAGCTGCGGTAATCTCGATACAGTCGAGCCTTGCGGGATTTGCATGGATGAGAAACGCGATGGCGGCACGATATGCGTTATCGAGGACGTCGCTGACCTGTGGGCACTGGAAAGGACGCGCTCCTTCAAGGGACGCTATCATGTTTTGGGCGGGCGTTTATCCGCACTCGATGGCATCGGACCCGAAGATTTGAATATCGCCGGTTTGGTGGCGCGCGCGGAGACGGGCGATATACAAGAAGTGATCCTCGCCATGAACCTGACCGTCGACGGACAAACCACGGCGCATTATATCGCCGACCGTCTGGGCCATACCGAAGTCGATGTCACCCGCCTCGCGCACGGCGTCCCGGTCGGGGGTGAGCTCGACTATCTCGACGACGGTACCTTGGAGACGGCGCTCCGTTCACGTCGGTCAGTAGGGTAGGAGGATACATGCGGCGCTTTTGGATTGCGATCGCGGCAAGTCTTTTTTGGGCAGCGACGGCGTTCGCGCAAACCGCGGCGCCGGATGTTTCAATTGCGGTCTATGAGGGCGGCTTCTCGTTCATCGAAGAAAGCCGGTCCGTCAGGGTCCGCAAAGGGCCGAGTCGGTTGCTTATCGATGATCTGCCGGCAGGCATTCAGCCGGACACGATTGTCGCGGACTTTCCTAAGAAAGGTGGAGTCGCGCTACAGGGACAACGTTTTAGGCAAGCGACTGCCTCGCTCCTAGCGAATTTTGTTGGTGGGACCGTTTCAGTGATCACGACCAATCCAGTAACTGGAGCCGAGGTTGTGCGGCCCGCTAAATTATTGCGCGGAGACCCCAGACCTTTGGTCCAATTGGAAGGGCGCATTGAGCGGACGATACCGGGTCGAATTGCGCTTCCGGGATTACCAAGCGAAGCGTTGTTGCGCCCGTCACTTGAGCTCGATGTTGAGGCCCTTCGGACAGGCCCGCAAATCTATCGGCTTTCCTATTTGACCGCAGGGCCGGGTTGGTCGGCGGACTATGCGCTTCACCTCGACCCGAGTGAAAGGTGGGCACGTATACAAGGCCGGGCGACGTTGCGAACGCCGGACGGCCGGAATTTTCAAAATGCGAAAGTACGTCTTATCTCGGGCAGTGTTAACCGGGTCTCCGGTCGGCCAATGCCAAGGCGAAAGGCGATGGCAAGCTCGCGCATGATGGCCTCCGAAGGATTCGTGGCAGCGGACGCGCCGGTTTCCGTCTCGGAGTTGCATGTCTATAGCTTGCCGCGTCGCCTCGATCTTGTCGCAGGGGCTGAGGAAAAGGCGATCTTGTTCGAAGCCGGTCGCGTCGCGGTCGAGAAAACCTATCATTTGGACGCTCAAGCAAACGTGCATGTGCGGCACGATGGTGGTGTTCGAAAACAGAATCCGGTTGTCCGATTGTCTTTTGGCAACACTCAAGTGAATGGGCTCGGCGTGCCGTTGCCGACGGGCGTTGCCCGACTTTACGGTGAAGGTTTGTTGTTGGGTGAAGACCGCCTCCGTCACACGCCGAAAGGG
>JABJCS010000653.1 GCA_018665505.1 Alphaproteobacteria bacterium | reverse complement strand
CTCTCAAGGCGGCTCTCAAGGCGGCTCTCAAGGCGGCTCGGAAGGTAGTGCAGAGAGTGGCGGCGCGTCCGGAGACTCGGGCGGCAAAGGTTGTAGCGATAGTGGAATCTCCGGTGGTGGATTTGGTGGAGGCGCACGCTGCGACCAGGCGGGAAGCGTAGGTGAGTTTCCCAGCGATGGTGCCAGTGCGGAGGAATTGGGAGATGAACTCGATAAGTCGGTTGGCGATTTCGATGAAGCCATCGGCGAAGAGCAACGGAAAGTCTCATCAGTTGGTCGAGACACCGAAGGATTTGGCGAAAGATCAGGTGGTGGTGGCTCCATTGGTCTGGGTGAGCAGGCAGCTGGCGGATCAAGTGGCGGTGGTGGTTCCAGCAGTTCCGGCGGCGGGTCGGCCGGTGATAGTGCAACTCAAGCCGGCCCTAATGATGGCATGAGTGCCGAAGAAATGGCGGCGCGCACGCCAGAGGACATCGCAGTGAACACCTATGAAGACATTGTTGCCCGACAACTTCGTGAAGCAGCGTTGGCCGAGGACGATCCGGAATTGCGGGAACGTCTCTGGGAGGAATACCGCAAGTACACTGGAATGAAATAGGGCTGCCGCCAATAATGAGAATACAATTAATCGCACTTGTGTTTTTGCCCGCATTTCTGTGGGGCTGCTCTGTTCAGGAGCTCGTTATCGCCGAGGAAACGGCGCTCATTGTCGCATCAACTTCCGTGGACGAAGCTTTTTTGCTGGATGTGGGAATCGTGGAGTTTGAGGCAGGGATTCCGAAGAACAACAACCCAGAAAAAACAGGTGTTTACGAAGATATTCGTGGGGCCGAAACGAAGTATTTGCCGTATCACCTCAAGACGACCTTGCAAGGCACCGGTCACTGGGGAGCTGTGCGAGTTATCCCTTCTGAAAAAGCCTTCACCGACGTGATTATCAAGGGTTCAATCAAAAAATCCGATGGCGAATATATCGAAATAGAGTTCTCCGTATCAGATACGTCGGGCCGATACTGGTTCTTGCGCACGTATGAGGCTCAAACTGGGCTGACGTCCTATTCGAAACGGCGCGATCGAAGACGTGATCCGTATCAGAAAGTGTTTAACGATTTCGCTAATGACCTGCAGCAGTATGTGGCGCTGATACCTCCCAGACAATTGCAACAGACCCGCCAGATATCGGAGCTAAAGTTCTTCCGAGACATGTCTCCGGCGGCATACAACGGATACTTAGGAACGACCAATGATGGAGTGATCAACGTATTGCGACTGCCCGCCGAAAATGATCCGTCAGTAGGCCGCATGCGACAAATTCGTGAACGTGATCGTCTGGTTGTGGATACTTTGAACGAGCACTACGCAAATTTTTATTACGGTATCTCAATTCCATATCGAAATTGGCGTAAGACCTCTCGAGCGGAAACCGTGAAATTTAGACAGGAAAAACGCTCGGCCAAAATGCAGGCCTTGGTTGGTGTGGTCGTGCTCGCGGGGTCAACGCAAGTGAATACCAACAGCTCCAGCCGCAACACGCGTAATATCAGCAGAGCACTGCAATACCAAGGCATTTCACGAGGCGTTAACAGTATTTTTTCTGCCCTGAGACGTAACCGTGATGCCGGGCTGCATATGGACGCAATAGCTGAGCTGTCTGAGTCATTCGGAAATGAGGCGGCACCGATGGTCGTCAATGTGGAGGGTCAGGAAAGACGGCTCACCGGTACTGCTGAAGCGCAGTTTGAAAGTTGGCGGCAGCTGTTACGAGAGATTTACGAGGCCGAGACGGGTTTCTCGCAGTCTGTAGAAGTTGGAGCACCGGCCCGTGCCCCGGAACCGACAGGTTAGCTAGACCCATATAATGCTCGAACTTAATCAAGGTACTCAATTAGCCGATCGATACACGCTTGTCCGCCGACTTGGAGGTGATGGCCTGACACAAATATGGCTGGCCAGAGACCGCCTGACAAAAGCGTCAGTGGCACTGAAAATCGGGAGTGGTGATCCTGAGAGCGTGGCAAGTTTGCGTGCTGAATGGAAAGTAAGCATCCGCTTAATGCATGCCCATATCGTACGCGCATTCGAGTTTCACAATGATTCAGAAGCGGTATTTTTTAGTCAGCAATTCATAGACGGTCCAGATCTCAGCGCATTGACGGGCTTGTCAATCGAAGACATTCTTGCGCCGATCGGATTACTGGTCGAAGCGCTTGCATACTTACATTCTAAGGGGCAGGTTCATCGGGACCTCAAGGCCTCAAACGTCTTGCTTGACGGTAATGGTGCGCCCTACCTGAGTGATTTTGGCGCATCTACGGTGGTAGGAGAAAATGGCAGCGGCGGATCGTTGATCGCTCAAAGCCCCCAAGCGCTTGATGGCCAGCCTGCCTCAGTAGCAGACGACATGTTCGCTTTAGGCGGGCTCATTTTCGAGCTTATTTCGGGTCGCCCACCCTGGTTATCAGTGGATATCGCTGACGAAATTAAACATCAAATGGCGGCACCAATACTTGCGTCTGATGGGTCGACTGTTCCGGACTTGATCGT
>JABJCS010000652.1 GCA_018665505.1 Alphaproteobacteria bacterium | reverse complement strand
TAAAGGTGGTCGTGGCGGTGGTGCTACGACAGGGCGAGAGACTGGTGCTACAGGTGCAGGTGCCGCTCTCGTCGGTGCGGCCATGGGTGGTGGCGCTGTCGGAATGCGCGGTGCCGAGAGGCGCGACTGAGGTGCCTTTGGCGCCGCTAATGGTGCGGGTGGCGGCGACGTGCGGGCGGCAATTTTCGGTCGTGGCGGCGGAGCCACTGACGCTCTTGCTGGTGGGGCGACACGCGGTCGTGGCTTAGGCGCAGAAGTCAGATTTGCGGGCGGCGGCGGGGCGACTTGGCGCGTCGGCGCGCGTGTGGGCAGCGCGGTCGAGGGAATATTAAGTTTCGAGCGCGGCATACCGCGTGGTGGTGGCGCCAATAATCCGCTGCGCCCGCCACCTGCCGTCGGCGCCGGTCGTCGTGCCATAACCGGTCGCGAGGGTAGCGGCGCGGTTTTTCGATACAAATCCGGCATGTTTCGTTCCGGGCCGAGTGCGTCCAGCACCCTAAGGTCGACGCTGACCGTTGGATTGCCGTATTGATCCGTATAGACGGTCGTCTGGGCCGTCGCTTGTCCGCTTGAAACGAAAACGGCACCGGCAAACGTTAGAACGCTCACGCCGAGCGCAAGCGGAATGTGCCGGATATTGTGCGGAAATATTTTTTTCATCTTCGCCTTATGAATTGACGGTTCCGGGATCAACCTATCCGTCTGGCGAAGATATCTCAGGGCGTCAGCAGCGACAACAAAAACTCGGATGTTGGCGTTCTACCTAACCGGGCTTGCGGACGAGCAATTCCGAGAGCTTGTGATGCAGTCCGTCGTTGGTTGCGAGAATGTTCTTCGCACCGAGTTCGTACCGTTGGCCGGTGAGATCCGTAACGAAGCCTCCGGCTTCCCGAACAATAAGAATACCCGCTGCGACATCCCAGGGATTGAGACCATTCTCCCAATACCCATCATAGCGGCCCGCCGCTACATATGCGAGATCGAGCGCAGCCGCACCGTAGCGGCGCACACCGGCGGTTTGTTTCATGATCGGGCGCAATTGCTCGATAAACAGATCCACGGTCTCGTCGTCGTGTAGTTTGAAGGGCACGCCTGTTGCCAGGATCGCCTCATCCATTCGACTGCGTCCAGAGACCCGCAAGCGGCGACTGTTAACGAACGCGCCGATGCCGCGTTCCGCCCAGAAAACTTCGTCCTTGATCGGGTCGAAAATGACGCCGGCAATAACTTCGTTGTCTCGTGCCAGAGCAATCGAGACGCAAAAGTGCGGTAATCCGTGCAGGAAGTTCGTGGTGCCGTCCAGCGGGTCGACGATCCATACATGGGATTTGTCGGAACCGGCGGTGGTCCCGCTCTCTTCCATCAGGAAACCGAACGTGGGGCGGGCTTTCTTTAGTTCGTATTTGACAGTCTCTTCCGCCTTGAGGTCGGCGGCGGACACAAAGTCACCAGGGCCCTTCTTGCTGACCTGAAGATTGTCCACCTCGCCAAAATCGCGGATCAATGCCCGCCCGGCGCGCTCGGCAGCGCGCACCATCACATTAATATCGGCGGAGCGTCTCGGCATTTTGTTACTTTCGGCGCATTTGCGCGGAGTGGTTAATCTTTGGCCCGTTCGACGTAAGAGCCGTCGGCGGTATTGACGACGACGCGGGTACCTGACTCGATATGCGGCGGCACCAACGTTTTTACGCCGTTCTCCAAGGTTGCCGGTTTATAGGACGAAGAAGCGGTTTGTCCCTTCACCACGGCGTCGGCCTCGATAATTTCAAGGGCTACTTTCTCCGGTAGCGAAACGGCGATCGGCGATTCTTCGTAGAACTCCATCTCCACCGTCATGCCTTCTTGGAGGAATTTGGCGGCATCTTCGCCGATAAAGTCTATGTGGACGGTGACCTGATCGTAGGTATTGTTATCCATAAAGGTGTAATCGTCACCGTCTGTGAAGAGAAACTGGAAATCTTTCTGCTCAAGACGGACGCGCTCCACCGTTTCGGATGAGCGGAAGCGCTCGTTAAGCTCTGTACCGTCGCGAATATCTTTCAATTCGACCTGCAGGTAAGCTCCACCTTTTCCCGGCTGCGTATGCTGGATTTTTGTCGCGCGCCAGAGTCGGCCTTGATGCTCGATAATGTTGCCCGGTCGAACCGCGTTGCCGTTGATCTTCATCGTTCCGTCGCCGCTGTTGTGCTGAATGTTATATGCGGCGCGGTTTATAGACCCAGGCGTGTGCGCGCGCAATGGCGGGATTAGTCGAGCGCCGCCCCGATGGCGTTCCGAAATTCGGCCATCGCCGCCGCCGAGCCGTCCGGATGCTCCCAAACGGCAGAGATGACGGCAAGAAAATCGGCACCCGCTGAGACCAACGGGCTACAGTTCGCTGGCGTAATGCCGCCGATGGCGACACAGGGAACTGAAGTGGTCTCACTCCACCAGTCGAGAATGTCGGGGCTTGCTTGCACCGTGGTCGTCTTTGTCGTCGATCCGAAGAAAGCACCGAAGGCGACATAGTCGGCGCCCGCTTCCGCGGCGTCTATCGCCAGATGACGGGAATCCTTACACGTCACGCCGACAATCGCATCGGGCCCAAGGAGCGCCCGCGCATCCGCGTAGCTTGCGTCGTCTTGGCCCACATGGACACCGTCGCAGCCGGTCTCCCGCGCGAGGTCCGGGCGGTCGTTCATGACGAAGGCGACATCGCGTTCCTGGGTGACCGGGCGCAAGATATCGGTGATTCGCCTAATCGTATCGTCGTCGACGTCCTTCAGGCGAAGTTGCACACAGTCGGCACCGCCCGCATCCAAGGCAGCTTTCAATTCCTCCGCGAATGCCGTCGGATCTTCGAGACGCGGCGGTGTGATGAGATACAGCGCGGTGGATTGATCGTCGGCCATGGTCCTAAACGGGCCTCTGGATCAGGCCCTACCCTGATAAATCTTGATGATGGTATCCAGCAATTGCAGGGCTTCTTCCTTCGGGCGTTGGAACGAATTCCGACCGATAATGGCACCGCTGCCGCCGCCGTCGCGAATTTGTCGGATTTCATCGAGCAATCCGTCCGTGCCGCGTGCGTTGCCGCCCGAGAAAACCACGAGGCGGCGTCCCGCGAAGGACGATTGCATGACATGCTCGATCCGTTTCGACAGGGTCGAGATGTCAATATTCTCGGCTTCGTAGACCTTGCGGGCGTCGTCTTGCTCGATGTGGTCCGTCGGCGGCTTTACCTTGATGATATGCGCACCGAGTTCAGCTGCGAGATGTGCTGCATAAGCACAAACGTCGATCGCCGTCTCGCCGGCTTTGGAAAGGTTGCCGCCGCGCGGATAGGACCAAAGCACGACCGCCAGGCCGACGGATTTGGCCTCTTCGGCCAGCTCGCGGAACTCTTCCATCATCTCGAACTGGTCTTCCGAGCCCGGGTAGATGGTAAAGCCGATCGCCGAACAACCGAGTCGCAGCGCATCGCCGACACTGGCGTGGACGGTTTGGTCCATATTCGTCGAGTGGCTGTTTGAACTATTCATCTTGAGGATTGTCGGAATAGCGCCCGCGTAACTGTCGGCGCCGGCTTCCAACATGCCAAGTGGTGCGGCAAAAGCGTTCAGTCCCGCATCAATCGCGAGTTGGTAGTGATAATGCGGGTCGTAACCCGCTGGGTTCTTCGCGAAACTGCGGGCTGGCCCATGCTCGAAGCCCTGGTCCACCGGTAGAATCACCATCTTGCCTGTTCCGGCCAATTTTCCGGTCATGAGAATGCGGGCGATGTTGCCCTTCGTTCCCGGGTTATCGCTCTCGTAGTTAGCCAGAATTTTCTTTACGCGTTGGGTGATTTTCATGTCGGATTCCGTTCTCGATCTACAGCTGCGCAGGATTAGTTCTGGATATAGGAGACGTGGGGGTTTTTCAACGGCGCAAAATGGGATAATTCCTCCATCCTGTAAGAGTGACGCGACATACCCTATGATTGGGGACGCAGGGGGACTGAAAAGACCATGGAACTACGGATATTTAACCGACGTCGCGAAGAGATCCGCAAACAAGCGGGAACGATCCCGCCGGGGCAACTGACGGAAAGCAATTCCGTCGTTATGTCGATGGCCGGTAAATACGTGCGCTATTTTTTGATCGCCAGCGCGGTCGGAGTCGTGGTGTGCTGGTATTTACTTGGACGAGTCGATGAAGGGAGCGCCGCGCAGGAGACATTGGAGTCCAGCGCCACGGTGATTTCCTTTGGGGTTGTCGCCTTAGCGGTGATTTACGCCCTGTTTCAAGGTGCCCAATGGTTTGAGGCGCGTGCGGTCGAGTTGGACGATCGTGTCACCTTTGACGATCCGGACTTCCCGCCATCGACGCAGGTGCGCCGCCATATGGAACGCGCGATTTTTATGATCCAGCTGGGCTACCGGCTCGTTACCTTTGCCGGTATTTGTGTCGTCATTGGGGTTATTTTCGTCCTCAAGGGTCTCTACGCGATGTAGAAGTGCCAGCCGAAATTGGCGAACACTACATTGTCAGCTGTCTTTGAATGAAATACCGGTTAGCAGCGTTTCTTGCTTCTTCAGTTGGTTGAACAAGAATTCCGTTAGCGGGGAAATGCGTGGCGCATCGCGGACATCGGGGTGGACGAGAATCCAAAGGTCGCACTCCAGATCGCGGTGGGGCGGGGTCAGGCGGATTAAATCTGGGTCTGCGTCCCCAAGATAACACGGCAGAGCGCCAATCCCATGGCCGCGACGAATGGCTAAATGGTCAGTGATCTTGCTGCCGCTCTTCTTCGCCATCATTGGCATTCGGCCGTTATGGGCGGATGCCCCTCGTTGGGCGGTAGATCCGGAAAAGAGCGCGCTGAGCTTCGTATTTGTGCAAGGCGGCGATGTGCAAGAAGGTCGGTTCGAGAAATTTTCCGCTGACATCGAATTCGATCCGATGCGGCCCGCCGCCGGCAAGGTGTCGGTAAAAATCGATATGTCGAGTGCGGAGACCGGTGATAGCATTCGAGATGCCGCGCTGCGACAGGCTGAGTGGTTCAACGTGAATGCGTTCTCCACGGCCGGATTAAAAGTGACGTCGACCCGCGCGATAACTGCGAGCGAATACGTGGCTGACGCGACGCTCACCATCCGCGACCGGACGCACACGATCAGCCTCCCGGTTGTACTATCAATCAGCGGCGCCGATGCCGAAATGAAAGGCGAATTGGTCATTGATCGAATCGATTTTGACGTCGGAAAAGGGATGTTCGCAGCACCGACCGTCGTCGCCTTGGAAGTACGGATCTCGGTTCATATCCGTGCGACACGAATTCCTTAAACTCGCTCCATTTAACACTGCTTGATTCGAGATACCTTTTTCTGCGACATGCTGAGGCGTTATGGCTCTGCCGTGGCCGCGGTGCAAAATTTGAAGATGTGGAGGTTAGTATTATGCGATTGGAAGGCAAAAATGGGTTGGTGACTGCGGCGGGTTCCGGCATGGGGCGCGCTGGCGCAATCCGATTTGCGAAAGAAGGTGCGGCGGTCGGTGTTGTCGATATCGACGAAGCGGCGGTCGCGGCGGTTGTCGAGGAGATTGAGGAAGCAGGCGGGAAAGCCGTTGGTATCGTCGCCGATCTCACCAAGGATGAGGATTCGAAGCGTATCGTACGCGAGACGGCGAATGCCTTGGGCGGTCTCGATTTCGTGTGGAACCATGTGGGCCATCCGGGACCAGCCTCGATCGAGGGGATCGAGATGAAGGATTTCGAACTCGCCATGGACCTGAACCTGCGCACCATTCTAGTGACGACCGAAGCAGCCATTCCAGAGATGAAGACGCGCGGCGGCGGCGCGTTCCTGTTCACGGCCTCGACTTCAGGTCTGCAGGGCTCGATGTTCAGTCCGGTCTATTCGATGGCGAAGTTCGGCGTCGTCGGCTTCGCGCGCGCGCTCGCGGGACGTTTGGCTGCCGATAATATCCGCAGCAACGTCGTCTGTCCGGGGCCTACCGATACACCGATGCTGCGCGAGTTTGTGGCCCGGCCCGATCAACAATCGACAATGGGCATGGACAAGGAAGAATTGGTCAAAAAACGCGGTGGCATGACCCGCATGGGCCGTCCCGGTCGTCCCGAAGAGGTCGCCAATGCAGCATTGTTCTTGCTGTCGGACGAAGCCTCCTTCATCACCGGCGCGGTCTTGCCCGTCGATGGTGGCGTCACCGCTTAGGAGCATTTGATGACTTACGAGACCATTCTTTATGACGTCGAAGACAATATTCTGACGATCACGCTTAATCGCCCCGAGCGGCTGAACGCCTTCAATCGGCAAATGCTGTTCGAGTTGATCGACGCGATCGATAGAGCTGATGGGGATGACGATGTGCGGGCGATCATCCTGACGGGCGCGGGGCGGGGCTATTGCGCCGGTGCCGACCTCTCCGCCGGGGCGGACAGTTTCGATGTCTCCAGCCGCTATCCGGGTGAAGACGCAGAGAATTGGCGCGACGGCGGTGGGCGCTTCACGTTGCGGCTTTATGAGTGCAAGAAGCCCGTCATTGGCGCCATCAACGGCCCGGCAGTCGGTATCGGCGCCACCATGACCTTGCCGATGGATGTTCGCTTGGCGTCGACCGAAGCGCGCATGGGGTTCGTCTTCACCAAGCGTGGTGTCGTACTGGAAGCCTGTAGCAGTTGGTTCTTGCCGAAAGTTGTCGGAATGAGCCAAGCGCTGGAATGGGTGATCTCGGGTCGGGTTTTCGATGCCGAGGAAGCCTTGGCGGGCGGTCTGGTGAAGAAAGTGCTGCCGCCGGACGAGTTACTTCCGGCAGCACGGGCCTTGGCGACGGAATTTGCGACGAACACGTCGTCGATTTCCGTGGCACTTTGTCGCCAGATGTTGTGGCGGATGGCTGGTGCGGACCACCCGATGGAGGCCCATAAGGTCGATTCGGCGGGTATCCGCACGCTTGGGAAATTGCCGGATTGTCAGGAAGGCGTCGTGTCCTTCCTGGAGAAACGCGCTCCGGATTTCCCGATGAAGGTCAGCCAGGATATGCCGGATTATTACCCCTGGTGGGAAGAACGTGAGTTCGAATAAGGAGATGCAAGATGAATGAGACAACTCTTGAGGTCGAAGATGGTGTTGCCGTCTTTACGCTTAATCGCCCTGAGAAGATGAACGCGATCAGCCAGGATATGTTCCAGCATGATTTGCCCGACATGGTCGCCCGCGTCACCGAAGATGACGACATTCGGGTTCTCATCCTGGCGGGAGCGGGTGGGAATTTCTGTTCCGGCGCCGATGTCTCGCGCATGGGCGGCGAGAACAAGCCGTCACCGGAAGATCGGGACGGGAAGCTTCGCGGCATCCTCGATTATCTCTATAAGCTGGTGAACCTGCCAAAGCCTGTGATTTCCGCTGTTGACGGTAATGCGTTCGGAGGTGGCTTCAGTCTCGCGGTGACGGCGGATATCGTCATGGCGACGCCGCGGGCGCGTTTCAGCCTCGTATTCGGACGGATCGGTCTTATCCCCGATATGACGGCGGCCTATGTATTGCCGCGCTTGATCGGCCCACAGCGGACGAAGGAGCTGACCTTTACGGCGCGTTCCTTTGGTGTTGACGAGGCGGTCTCGATGGGCATCGTACAAGAGGTGCACGAAGCGGATGCGCTCTTACCGGCGGCGAGGCAGATGGCGTCGCAATTGTCGCACGGCTCGGCGACAGCGATGGCCGAGGCCAAACGTCTGATCGATATGTCGTTGCAAAGCAGTCAGGCGGAAATGACCGACGCCGAATGCGCGGCACAATTAGCTTGTCGGGGCACGGAATTCCATGGTGAGGCGGTGCGGCGTTTCATGACGAAGGAACCGCGCCTCTATGATTGGGATGCCATGCGGCGCAAGGAAGCGGCGGAATAGGAGTTACCCGCTATGGATATGCGCCCGAACGCCCGCCAACAGAAATTGATCGACACCGCGCGAGCCCTCGCGATGGAGAAGTTTGAGCCGCGTGCGGCGGAATACGACCGGGAGGCGCGGTTTCCGTTCGAGGATTATGCCGACTTACGCGACGCGGGATTTCTCGGGCTTTGCGTGCCCGAGGAGTATGGCGGGCTGGGGGCTGATCTAGAGACCTATTGTCTGGTCGTCGAGGAAATCGCGAAGGGGAACGCGTCGACCGCGCTCACTTTCAACATGCATTGCCTGACGATGCTGATGATCGGCGAGATGGCTGACGCCCATGAGATGAGCGACGAGAAACGCGCGCGTCACGCGGAATTGCGTGCGCGAAACTTCCGCGAAGTCGTGGAGGACGGCGTCTATTACGGCCAACCTCATAGCGAGCCAGTCGAGCAAGGTGAGACGGATACGGTATTCGAGGTCGGCGGTCGCCGCTTTGGGACGACGGCGGAGAAGGTGGATGGTGGATACCGGGTTAACGGGCGGAAGTTCTTTGTCTCGCTATCGGATTCCGCACCTTATTTCGCGACTCCGGCAATCCTAATCGGTGACGCGCCATGGATCGAACGCACGCTGTACCTGAAGGTCCCGCGCGAGACACCGGGGCTGACCTTCTCCGGTGATTGGGACCCGATCGGTATGCGTGCCACGGTCAGCCGTAACATGGAATTGAAAGACGTGTTCGTACCGGACGACGGAGAGGTCCTACCGCCAGGCGTCTTCGGCGGTTTGTATCTCACCTCGGCGCATGGGCCGCTGCTGTTCTCCGCGACTTTCATGGGAATGATGCAACGGGCCTATGATTTCACCCTCGACTACCTGACAGGCGGCATCGAGGGGGCGGCGCCCAAAGCGAATGTTGGTCCTGTCATGGGCAACGGGATCGCCGATATGCTCTTTAAGCTCGAGGCGGCAAAAGCGCTCTATTACCGCTCCGTCTCAGAAGCGAAGCTCAAGCCCGATCACGAAATTCGCCAACGCGCTCGCGCCGCGCATGTCATGATGCAACGCAGCTGTGTTGAGGTCGCGCAAGAGGCCATTCGCGTTTGCGGCGGTCGCGCGTTGTTGAAGCAATACCCGTTGGAGCGTTTCCTGCGAGATGCGCAAGCTTCGTCAGTGATGCGCCCTTGGACACGGGAAATCGCGACGGAAGCGGCCTGGGAAAGTGCCTTGCGGTTCGCGCGAAAGAAGAACGGTTCGGAGAAAAATACGTAGATGAATTTCTATAGGCACCATCGGCGTCATTCCCGCGAATGCGGGAATCTAGAGTTTCGTCGCGCCTAGCTGGATCCCCGCCTTCGCGGGAATGACGAGGGAGGTTAACGTGAAGATTTTGTACTTTGAGGATTTCAAATTGGGCATTTTGCGCGGCACTGATGTGGTCGATGTCTCGGCAGTCGTTCAGGACGTCCCGCACACGGGCCCCCACGATTTGATTACCAATTTGATCGCCGATTTTGACAATTATCGCGCGCGACTCGAAGCCGCCGCCGCGGATGGTACCGGTGTGGCCGTCGACAGTGTGCGCATTCGCCCACCTTTGCCGAAACCTGGCAAGATAGACTGCATGGCGGTCAATTATATGGAGGACGGCACCCGCGACGCGCCGGCACCCATTAACGCGTTTCACAAAGCGCCCGAGGCGGTCATCGGCTGCGGCGATACGATGGTATTGCCGGACGTCCCCGCGACCGTGTTCGAGGGTGAGGCGGAACTTGGTGCGGTGATTGGCAAGACGGCGACCAATGTCTCGGCGGCGAACGCCATGGATCATATCTTCGGTTATGTGAACTTCATCGACGGCTCTGCCCGCAATCTGCCGCCGCCCGGCAACACGTTCTTCCAGGTGAAATCTCGTGACACGTTCGCGCCGATCGGTCCTTACATCGTGACGGCGGACGAGATCGACGATCCGCAGTCGCTGCAAGTGCGACTTTGGAATAACGGCACCTTGATGCAGGATTTCAACACCGAAGATATGGCCCATAAAATTCCGCGTTGTATCGAATGGCTGAGTTCAATCCACACATTGTCGCCAGGTGACTTGGTGGCGACGGGAACGAATCACCGCGGCCTTAACGCGTTCCTCGATGGAGATAAGATCGAGTTGGAGGTTGAAGGATTGGGCCGGCTAAATTTTAACATTCGGGACGATTTGAAACGGACTTGGGGGCGCGATACGCGCCTCCAGCATGCGGAAAAGGGGTTGGAAGGGGCACATACGCCGCAACTAACCGGAAAATACGCTTAGCGTTGAGAGGAGAGTAAAATGACACTGAGTATTCGACAGGTAGGTCCTTGTTTCGCCGGGGAAGTTTCCGGCATCGATCTCACTCAACCTCTCGGTTCCGACGATATTGCGGCCATCCACGACGGGATGGACACCTACGCTGTGCTTGTCTTCCACGGTCAGGATTTGAGTGACGAACAGCAGCTCGCGTTCAGCCGCAGCCTTGGCGATCTGGAAGAGGCTGTCGGGACCAGCCTGCGGGGCAAGGACGAATACCGCCTGCCGACGACATTCGCCGATGTCTCGAATCTGGATAAAGACAACAAGCCCTTTGCCTATGACGACCGCCGCCGCCTGTTCGCCATCGGCAACCGCCTCTGGCATTCCGACAGCTCGTTCAAGGTTGTGCCGGCGAAATACTCGATCCTACATGCGCGCAGCATCCCATCCAAAGGCGGAAACACGGAGTTCGCTGATATGCGCACGGCTTACGAGTCGTTCGACGACGAGACTAAGGAGCTGATCGAGGATCTGGTGTGCGAGCATTCGCAGATGTACTCGCGCCGTCTCCTTGGCTTTACCGATTTCAGCGAGGAGGAGCAGGGTCGCTTCCGCCCGGTGCGGCAAAGTCTCGTGCGCACCCACCCCTCGACGGGCAGGAAGTCGGTCTACCTCTCGTCGCATGCGGGCGACATTCTCGGCTGGCCGCGTCCGGAGGCGCTCTCCCTGTTGCGCGACCTGACGGAGCAGGCGACCCAGCGCGAATTTGTCCACAGCCACGAATGGCGCCAGCACGACCTGGTGATTTGGGACAATCGGCGCACCATGCATCGCGCCCGCCCGTTTCCCTCGCAAGAAGCCCGCGACATGCGCCGAACGACCCTGCGCGGAGAAGGCCCAACGGCGGAGCAGCAGGCGGCCGCTTGAGGCCTTCGCGGGAATGACAAAGGTAAATCAAGAGCGGAAGAGTGAGGGCTCTTTTACCGAGCCTTAACCCAACTTAATCACCTTACCCTCAACGTGAGAACGCTCCATCGCGTCGATCAGCGCGTGGCGCACGACAGCATCGTTAAAATCGGGTGAGCCCGCAGCACCCGCTTCGAGCGCCTGGGCAAACCGGGCGTAGGCCTGCCCGACATTTCGCCCGGGACCGGCGGCCATATCCGCCGGAATGAGGCGGTAACTGTCGGGGGGTGTGATCTCCACCATGGCATCATTCCCGATGGCCATGTGAAGTTGGCTCGGCCCGATATTGACGGACTTGGACGTCAGCACGATGGTTCCCTTGCGGCCGTAAATCTCCATGCGAGTACCACTTGCATTGTGGGGCACGCTGGCCACTTGGTAGGAAACGTCGGCACCGTTTTTCAGCAATCCGGTGGCAGTAACAGTATCCGGCGCGTCCACGGGGAAATCGTCCCCTGTGACCGCATGCTTCCACATGTCGATGCGCGTCGTCACCCGCGCACTGACTTCGGCGAACTCACCCACAATGTAACAGAGCGCATCGATGGAGTGCCCGCCTGGGATGGTCATCGGGTTGGCGCCATTGGCGCGAATCCCCTGCCAGATACGTCCGTCACCCCGCTCGGTGATCGCATTGACCATCACGCTCAGGTTCACGGTGACGATGTCGCCGATATCGCCATTGGCGACCAGATCGCGGGCATACATCACCGCTGGGTCACTCTGCGCCTGAAGGCCAACTAAACTCGATACCCCGGCCGCCTTGGCGCTATCGGCCATCTCCGTCGCGTCCGCCAGATGGGCGCCGAGCGGCCATTCGCAGCACACGTGCTTCTTCGCGTCGATCGCGGCGGTGACCAGTTGTTTGTGCAGAGGCACGCGGACTACAACAGCGATCAAGTCGACATCGGGATGCGCCACCATCTCACCCATATCGTGAAAGGCGAGTTCGGCGCCGAACTTTTCTGCGGAAGCGCGCGCAGTCTCCTCATGCGCGGTACAAACGGCCTTGAGTTCGTAATTCGGCAACGCTTGCAATGCCGGTACATGGGCATTCGCCCCCCAGCCACTTCCGCCCGGTGTCACGGTTGCGCCGACAATGCCGACCCTGATTTTATCTGCCACGATGATTGTCCTTACCTGTGATGATTTTGCAGAAGAACGCCTCGACGCTGCGGCGTGATTGCTTTATGAGACGCATTTAAGTCTCAAAGAGACGAGGAGTAGTTCCGGCTGTCGCAAGAGCAGGCTTTTTGCTAACGCGAAAGCGTCCTCGCAACTCGAAACCCGCGGGTTTTGTACCGGACTGTCGAATCTTCCCCGGTGCGTCCCCAATTTCTTTATTGCGCGCGCGGTCTATTCGATCGGGATGAAGAGCGAGTGGCGGAGTTGGCCACCGACTGATTTCGAGAGGTGGCCTTTCCCAGAGATGTCCTCGACCAGGATAATCTCACCGGCCTTGATCTCGCGGACTTCGCCGTCGCTGGCGGTGATCTGCGCACCCGCATCCAGGTTGACGATGTATTGGCGACGTGGGGCTGGATGCCAATCGAGGTCGTAATCGCCCGAGGTCTCGCGGAAGATGATGCCGTTGGCGGGCATACGGGCCGAGTATTTGGAGAAATTGCGTTCCTCGGCCCATTCGATCTCGATATCGCGAAAGTGCGATTCGCCGTTCTCGTCTTCGTACAGATTGTGGATGCGCATGTGTTTGCCTCCTCGTTGAGATGATTTTAGCCATTGTCATTCCCGCGACGGCGGGAATCCAGTGGTTCTATGTGCCGAACCAGTCGCGCAATGCGTCTTCTAAGGAGGCATTCGTCTCAGCCAGACGGGCGTCGAGACTTTTCGGCCGTTCCCGCAGGACAGTCGCATCTAATTGAGCAGCGATGTCATCGACGGCTTCGTTGGCGGTGCCGTCATAGATGATTGTCTTCAGTCCTTGTCTCAGCGATGCGAGGGCGTGCCCGCTAAACCCCGCGCAATCGAGGACGGCGTCGATGTCGGCATCCGGGTGTGCCTCCCGTGTTTGCTGGATGACGGATTGGAACCAAGCGGGGCCAGCCGAAGAGGCCGCCGCCGGGGCGCTGAGTAGAATGATGGGTGTCGACAATTCCACCGCTACGGCTGCCGCCGCGAGTGCGTGCGGCAGGCCGTAGAGGGTGATTGCTTTTCTGTCCGCCGGCATGGTGGCGACAGTGTAGCCGAAGCTTTAGCCGAGCGCTGCCATCGCGACGGCCGTGTCGGACATCCGGTTGGAGAAGCCCCATTCGTTGTCGTACCAGGACAACACGCGCACGAACCGGCCTTCCAGAACCTGGGTCTGCGTCAGATCGAAGATCGAGCTCGCCGGGTTGTGGTTGAAGTCGATAGAGACGAGTGGCTCGTCATTGGTGTCCAGGACACCTTTCAGCGAGCCGGCGGCGGCTTGTTGAATGGCACCGTTGATCTCCGCCACGTCGGTGTCGCGGGCGGCATCGAACTTGAAGTCGATCAGCGAGACGTTCGGGGTCGGGACCCGGATCGAGGTACCGTCGAGTTTCCCGTTGAGTTCCGGCAGAACGAGGCCGACGGCCTTCGCGGCACCCGTTGATGTCGGGATCAGGGATTGCGAGGCAGCACGCGCGCGGCGCGGGTCCGAATGCAGCGTATCCGTGGTCCGCTGATCGCCGGTGAAGGCGTGGATCGTGGTCATGTAGCCACGTTCGATGCCGATGGCCTGATTTAGGACATAAGCGACCGGGGCGAGACAGTTGGTGGTGCACGAAGCGTTGGACACAACCGTGTGGCTCGATTCCAGCTGGTCGTGATTGATGCCGTAGACCAGGGTCAGATCGGCACCCGATGCGGGGGCGGAGACCAGAACGCGTTTGGCGCCGGCTTCCAGATGCTTCGAGGCGGATTCCTTATCCGTGAAAATGCCGGTGCATTCCATGGCGATATCAACGTCGAGCTCCTTCCAAGGAAGCTTCGCCGGGTCGCGTTCGGCGGTGACTTTGATCTTGCCCTTGCCGACATCCATCCAGTCGTCGCCGGTGGTGATCTCGTTGGCGAGCCGGCCATGGACCGTATCGTATTTCAGCAGATGGGCGTTGCTCTTCGTGTCGCCCAAATCGTTGATGCCGACGAATTCAATGTCGTCGCGTCCGGCTTCGATTGCCGCCCGCATAACCAAGCGACCAATTCTGCCAAAACCGTTGATACCTACACGCACTGCCATTTTCAGTTTCCTTATACTCGTTCGCGAATGGCGGCTTCGACTGCTGCAGCCGTTATACCGAAGTGTTCGTAAAGCTGGCCCGCCGGCGCCGATGCGCCAAAGCTGTCCATGCCGACAAATCCACCGTTGAGTCCAATATAGCGATCCCATCCGAGGCGAACAGCCGCCTCAACCGCGACCCGCGTGGATCCTGGGCCCAATACCTCAAATCTATAGGCGTCGTCCTGCGCATCGAAAAGTTCTTGGCACGGCATTGAGACAACCGCTGTGCCGATACCATCCGCTTGAAGGGCGTCGCGAGCAGCGAGCGCGATTTCGACTTCTGAGCCCGTGGCGAGGATCGTGGCTTTGCGCTCGCCCTCCGCATCAGCGGCGATATAACCGCCCCTTGCCGACAAATTTTCGGAAGAATGTGTCGTGCGCGTCGGTGCCAAGCCCTGCCGGGTGAGCGCCAATACCGAGGGCGTTTCCGTCGATTGCAGTGCGATTTGCCAGCACTCCGCCGTTTCGATGGCGTCGCAAGGCCGGAAGACATTGACGTTCGGGATCGCCCGCAGGCTCGATAATTGCTCGACCGGCTGATGGGTCGGGCCATCCTCGCCAAGGCCAATGGAATCGTGGGTCATGACATAGATGACCCGCTGCTTCATCAGTGCGGACAAGCGGATCGAGGGGCGGCAATAATCGGTGAAGATCAAGAAGGTTGCACCGTAGGGAATAAATCCGCCATGCAGCGCCATTCCGTTCATTGCGGCCGCCATGCCGTGCTCGCGCACGCCGTAATAAATATGCGAGCCGCCGTAATTCGCCGCACTGACTGCGTCCATGCCGTCGGCCAGCGTTAGGTTCGAGCCAGTCAGGTCGGCGGAGCCACCGATCAGCTCGGGAACGGCCTTGGTCAGCACGTTAAGTGTTTTCTGAGAAGCTTGGCGTGTCGCCAATTTGGGCAGGTCGGCTGCCAGTTCTTTCTTATAATCGTCGATGGCTTGGTCGAACCCTTCCGGCAGATCGCCCGCGACCGTGCGCTCAAACGTGGCGCGTCGGTCAGCGGCCATCGCGGCAAGGCGACCGTTCCAGGATTGCCGCTCATTCTCGGCGCGGCGGCCAGCGGCGCGCCAAGAATCGAGGATATCCGCCGGCACCTCGAACGGCGCGTGTGGCCAATCGAGCTTCTCCCGCGTCGCCGCGATTTCGTCATCTCCGAGGGGGGCGCCGTGTGTTGCGGATGTGCCTTCCTTATTAGGCGCACCGTAACCGATCACCGTTTTACACGCGATGAGCGATGGTTTGTCTGTCTTCTTAGCGGCCTTGATGGCGGCGGCGATGGCGCCGTGATCGTGTCCATCGATTCGGGTCGTGTCCCACCCGCTGGCTTCGAAGCGCATTAATTGATTATCGCTGACCGCCATATCGGTCGGCCCGTCGATGGAGATGTCGTTATCGTCGAACAGCAAGATTAGCTTGCCGAGCTTGAGGTGTCCGGCGAGCGATATCGCTTCGTGACTGATGCCTTCCATCAGGCAACCGTCGCCGGCGAATACGTAG
>JABJCS010000651.1 GCA_018665505.1 Alphaproteobacteria bacterium | reverse complement strand
GTGCAAGTGGCAGAGATCGAAGAATGGTTCGGGACTGTCTGCAATATCTACAAGCAAATTTTGTTAACCGAAAAGCCGGTGATCGCCGCCCTCAACGGTGTCGCGGCGGGTGGCGGTTTTCAGATGGCCTTGGTCTCTGACCAACGAGTAGCGCATCCCGGCATCAAGATGGGCCAACCCGAAATCAACGCCGGTATTCCCAGCATTATGGGGTCGTATTGGATGAGCCTACATCTTGGTTGGTCGAAGAATCAGGAGCTTTCCATGACCGGCCGCCTTTTGGAGGCAGAAGAGGCAACGTCCCTGGGTCTGATCAACCATTTGGTGGCGCGCGATCAAGTCGTAACCAAGGCTTGCGAGGTTGCTCAATCCTTCTCTGAGAAGCCGTCCGTCGCCTGGAAGCGCACCAAGGCACGATTCCGTGAAATCGCGCTGTCCGGTTTCGACGAAGCCTTTCGCGCCGGTGTACTCGGTCAGCAAGAGGCCTATGCGAAGGGCGAGCCGCAAGCAGTGATCGACGCTTTTCTGGGGAAGAAAAACCAATAATACGAACGTTTTCTGGACGGGAGCGATCCGGGATCTCGTGGGCAGGATATATCGTGCGCGCTGGGCCCCGGCGCTGTGGCCGAGGTACAGGCGAGCGTTATTGGGAAGGCTCTAATTCAGGCCTGATTTGCCCATCGCGAGGAATTTCTCGCGCCGCCGCAGTCGTAGTGTATCACCGTCAAGCGCCAGCAGGGCATCGAGGGTCCGGTCGATTCGGTCGCCGAGGGTGCCGATGGTCGTACCCGGATTCCGATGCGCGCCGCCGACGGGTTCAGGGACGACTTCGTCGATCAGGTCGAGTTTTTGCAAGTCTTGTGCGGTCAGTCGCAAGGCTTCGGCGGCGGCTTGGGCTTTGTCCGAGCTGCGCCACAAGATCGACGCGCAGCCTTCCGGCGAGATGACGGAGTAAATGCTGTGCTCCAACATGATGGCGTGGTTGGCAGTCGCTAATGCAATCGCGCCGCCAGATCCGCCCTCACCGATCACGATGCTAACGATGGGCACTCGCACTGATAGGCAGGCGTCGATGCAGCTGGCGATGGCTTCCGCTTGGCCACGCTCCTCGGCACCGATGCCGGGATAGGCGCCGGGCGTGTCGACGAAGGTCAGAATGGGCAAGTTGAAGCGATCGGCGAGCGCCATCAGCCGTTGGGCTTTACGGTATCCCTCGGGCCGCGCCATGCCGAAATTATGGTGCACTCGGTCGTTGGTATCGATGCCCTTCTCGTGCCCGATGATGACGCAACTGCGGCCCCGGAAGCGCGCGATTCCGCCTTCGATGGCTTTGTCATCGGCGAAGTTGCGGTCGCCTGCGAACGGTGTGTATTCCTCGAGCAGTGCTGCCGTGTAGTCACGAAAATGCGGACGTTCTGGATGCCGCGCGACGAGTACCTTTTGCCACGGCGTCAACGACTGGTAGGTCGAGCGGAGCAGGCGGTCGGCTTTCGACTGAAGTTTCGAGACTTCGTCGGCGATATTAACCCCGCCGGTATCGGACAGATGCCGCAATTCCTCGATCTTATTTTCGAGTTCGGCGATCTGTTGCTCGAAATCCAGGAAGACTTTCATGAGCGGTACTGGAATATTGTTTTCGACCGCCTTGAATTAGCACAAGCTTGAGCACTTGGCGAACGGCCTTTGGTGTTGACAGATCGCATGTTTATTTCTTCGCCAAAGGGTGCATGTCGCCGACCAGGGATTTGAGCCGTGCATCCAAGATATGCGTGTAAATTTGCGTCGTGGAAATATCTGCGTGTCCCAACATTTGTTGCACGAGGCGCAAGTCCGCGCCATTCGCCAACAGATGACTGGCGAAGGCATGGCGCAACACATGTGGGCTGACGCGGCGGGGGTCGAGGCCGGCCGCCAACGCCAGGTCGCCCAGCATTTGCGCGAAACGTCTTCGGGTCACGTGGCCTTCCTTGCCGCGTGACGGGAACAGCCATCTCGATTCAGTACTTTCCGGTAAGAAGGTAATGCGGACCGCGAGATAAGCGTCGAGGGCGGCACGTGCTTCCCCGTTCATGGGGACCATGCGTTCCTTGTTACCCTTACCTTTCACCAGCAGCACTTGGCGGTCTCCGGTGACCGCGTTCAAGGGCAGGCCGACCAATTCGGAGACCCGCAACCCGGTAGCGTAGAGCAGCTCCATCATTGCCAGAATACGGTCGCCGGCAGCTCCTTTCACGTTCCGCGCCGCGACCAGCAAGGCGTCAACCTCGGCTTCGCTCAAGACTTTCGGAAGACTGCGGCCTTGGCGCGGACTGTCGATGACCGCTGTCGGATCGTCGTCGCGGTAACCGTCGCCATGTAGGAATTTGAAAAATTGCCGGAGCGAGGACAGTTTGCGCGCACTGCTGGACGGGGCCAGGCCGCGCTGCGCAAGTGCGGTAAGGAAATCGCGAATATCGGCGCTATCTGCTTCGGTAACGTCGTGGGGGCGCTTGGCGAGCCATCCGGTAAAATCCTGCAGATCCCGTTGATAGGCCAGGCAAGTGTTTTCCGAAGCGCCGCGTTCCGCCGCCATCATTTCGAGGAAAATTTCGGTCAGCTCCGAGATTGCCTAAAGCCCTCCCGTGGCCGCTACTTCCAGCACCAGTTTCTTCGCTTCGGTTTCCAGGCCGAGTTGGCGCAGGACCCGGACGGCGGTGCTCACAGTGTCGATATTGTCGATCGCCGGCGCGGCTTCGCCGAAAGAGAGGAGCAGCAATAAAATGGCCTCACCGATGCGTCCTGCATCCGTCGCGCGGGACATGGCGATCCGAAAAACGGTCGCGCCGCCGGACTCGACTGGCGTGCGCGGCGCTTCCAGAACCTGCCACCAAGCGTCATCGGGTATTTCATGGCCGAGCGCCTCAAGTAACAATAGCCCGGCTGCCATGCGCGATTGCGCCCGCGCACCGGATTTCGATTTGTGATACGTGAGCCAACCGGTGAGGCCAGTGTTAAAGTCGTCCTCGGCAATCGTCGAATCCGTCAGATTGCGCAGAAACCAAAGCCCGTCGGAGATGGTTTTGTATTCCTCGTTCTGTGCCGCCGCGAGCCGCAATATTTCCATCCACGAGCGCGCCGGCAAGGGCCGGTCGACCGCATAGAGTGCGCGAGCCGCTTCCCCGGCGAACCAATTAATTTCAGGGGCGGATGTTAATCCGGCTAAGAGCGGGCGATAAAGTTCGATGGTGCGGAGATATCCGTTCTCTTCGGTCGCTATTTCGAATGCTTTCGAGAAGACGGCGGCCTTAGCCATATTGACCGATTCGATTTGGGCCGCTTGAAACAAAAGCGCGCGTCCGCGCGGAGACCGGTCGGCGGCAGCCAAGCTGAGGGCATTGTTCAGTTCGACCGGGTCGAACTTCTCCGCCATGTATATTTCCGCGAGGCGTTCGGTCGAGAGCGCGCCAAATTCAACCGCCATTTCCGCCGCCGCCAGACGGGTCTCGAGCCGGGCGTTGGGGCTAATGCCGATGGTTCGCAGCACCGCCGGATTGTGGGGTGATATGGCATCGTCGGGAATGGTCACTTGCGCCGTGCGCATGGCGGCCAGATGCAAGGCGTTCGGTTTCGGGAGACTCAAAAGTGGGTCCGTCGTATTCTGGGTGAGGCGGTCGATCAGCAGGAAAAATGCCGAATCGGTGGCCCCCAACGACTCGGCCAACAAGCCCGCGCCGAGTGCCGCACCTTCCGTATCCCCTTGCAGGGTCTGGCAAAACACCAGCAACCGTTGCCAATAAGGTTTGGCCAGGTGCTCTCCGGCATTGTCGACGATCTGACAGGCGTTGCCGTAATCGTTTGCGTAGAGTCGGTCTTCCGCTTGTAGCTGCAGTAGCCTTGAATCCTGCGAGCGTCGCGGCATGAGATTGGTTAATTCGCGGGCGTCCTTGAAGGCGCCCATCGATTGCAGCAGCGAAATCCGCGCCGCGATCAAACTCCGCTCCGGTTTCACCTCGCTCTGCGGATCCCTGGCGGGCATCTCCGCGGAGGACAACACCAGCCGCCGTGTCAGATCTCGCAAAACCGGGGAGCGCATCGCGGCAGGCAATTGCGGCAAGAACCGCTCGATCACAGCGCGCGGCGTGCCGCGCCACATGTGGGTACCGAATCCACCATTCTCCAGCGATAGGTTGCCGACGGAGTTTGGATCGATCTCCGACAATCCCTCGACCTGAATGATGCTGCGCGACGTGGATTGCGATGGTCCGGAAGGCCGTTCCGTCGCCAACGGTCGCAATTTCCTCGGCGTCAGGCGGAGCGGTGAGGCGGACGGTACGCCACGCGGCGCCGCGTCTTGCGTGGCTGCCGGTATCTCCGGCTTCGGCTTTGGCGTCAGCAGCGTCGGTCCTTGGGCCCAGGCGCTCCAGGAAATAACAGTTACGGCAATGACGGCGCTAGCGTGGGAAACGTGAATCATCGAGCGTCTTTTCGACTTGATGCGAGGGCGGAGGAATGTCCCAAGTCATGAGAAAAATGAGACCGCCTCCGACGATCAGAAGCAGTGTAAGCAATACGATAGTGACCAATCGTCGCATATCAGACTTTCTTAAATGTCGCCGAAGCTTAGGTGCCACGCCAAGGGTATTCGCGTAAACAGACTTTACGCTAGTCCCTGACTATGGCAATTGTGCGTCAGTTTAAAGGCGCAAACAGCGCGGTTCAACGGCTTGCCCGCCGAAGCGGGCGCAATTGAAATGTCATCTCGGTCATATCCGGTACCAGTTAAACCAATTGTCTTCGTCGGAATGATGGGCGCGGGCAAGAGCGCCATCGGTCGTCGCGTGGCCGAACGGCTGAATTTGGATTTCATGGATGCGGATAATGAGATTGAATCCGCGGCCGGGTGTAGCATCCCGGATATATTCGAAAGGCACGGCGAGGAAGCCTTTCGCGATGGCGAGCGCCGGGTGATCCTGCGGCTCCTAGAAGGACCGGTAAAGGTCATCGCGACAGGCGGCGGGGCTTTCATGAACGAGCAGACACGCGCGGCGATCAAGGAATTGTCCGTCTCGGTGTGGCTCAGGGCAGATTTCGAAACCCTCTGGCGGCGCGTTAGCCGACGCGACAACAGACCAATGCTGAAAACTTCCGATCCGCAGGGTACACTACAAAAATTAATCGATGAGCGGTATCCGACATATAGCGAGGCAGATTTGACGGTGGAGAGTACGGACGGCCCGCGCGACGCGACCGTCGACCGGGTTATTGATGCGCTCGAAGCTTATTGGCGGGACCGGGAGGCCCCACAGGATGACTGAAACAGAAATCGTCCATGTAGACTTGGCGGACAGGTCCTATGACATCGTGATCGGTGACGGGGTCCTCGCGCGCGCCGGGGCGCTGATGCGTGATATCGTTGGCGGTGACCGGGTCATCGTCGTCACGGACGAGACGGTGGCGAAATTCCATCTCGATACTTTGGCGCATTCCTTGGGCGATGCGGAAATCGCGTTCGATACGATCATTCTGCCGCCGGGCGAACAAACCAAAGGTTTCAAACATCTCGAATCCCTGCTCGACCAGCTATTGACGCTCGGGATCGATCGGTCGACGACATTGGTCGCCTTGGGCGGCGGAGTGATCGGTGACATTACCGGGTTCGCGGCGGCTATCGCGCTGCGGGGTGTCGATTTCATTCAGGTTCCGACAACCCTGCTGGCGCAGGTGGATAGCTCGGTTGGTGGAAAGACGGCGATCGATACGCCGCAGGGCAAGAATTTGGTGGGGGCGTTTCACCAGCCAAAGTTGGTTTT
>JABJCS010000650.1 GCA_018665505.1 Alphaproteobacteria bacterium | reverse complement strand
GAACAAATATGGGCTAGTTATCTGGGACAGCCCCAATTGTAATTCATTACCAACAAGGCGGAGACAGTCGTATCCTGCCCTCGGGTTCCACCTGAATTGCGGTTCGAGTTGGCGTTTACCTCGAAACTAAGCTGCGGCCAATAAGTCGACTTCGTCTGTTTCATTTCCGCTTCGGCAATCTGAACATCCGATCGCGACACCCGAATGGTCGGATTAAATTGAATCGCCAGCTCGATCGCCTGGTCGACGGTCGCGGGCAAGGCATCAACCGGCACGTTCGGCCGACTCATCGCGACTGGTTCCTCGCCGACAATCCGCCGATACCGGGCATCCGCATCACGCTTTAATCCATCCGCCTGCGCGACGGCGTCCCGCGCGGCGGCCAGTCTTTGCTGCGCTTGCTCCTCTTCCGCCTTTCCCGCGGCGCCACCGGCGACTCGCGCACGCACGAGTTCCAGAAAAATCTCATGCGCTCGGACGTTCTCTTCGTTAATTCTGATCAATTCGCGTTGCCGCAAACTTTCTAGATACCCTTCGACGGCGTCTTGCCCCGTGAATTCCGACGTCTCTCGGACACGCCGTGCGGCGGAACGCACGCGCCCTTCTTGGCGCTCGACCTGACTCAAGGTATCGAAACCGTCAAAAAGCAATTGACGGATGGTCAGTCCGAAACTGGTCGTCTGCAAACTCGTGGTACGCGAATCATCGCCGTCCAACTGCCGGGCCCGCGTCGTCGAATTATTTGCAAATTCCTTTCCTGTCGACGAGTTGATATCAACAGTCGGCAAAAAGCCGCTGCGCGCTTGCGAGAGTTCGTGATTGACGGCGCGGCGATTCTCAACGACGGCGCCGATGTCCGGATTGGTCTTCAGTGCGGCTCTAACCGCTTCTTCCATGGTGACGGCATGACCATCCGGCCCTATGATCAGCCCAAGCGATATCGCCAGCGCAAACACGCTGGTTCGCCCGATTATTGGCATCTGGCCAGCACTCATCGGCATAGTCATCCAATCACGGTCCAATCGTATCCGGACCAATCTGCGGATAGTACGAAAAACCATGCCGATAAACAATAAAATTCAACACGACAAGTCAGCACACAGTAATATTAGAATATTCAGCTTATAATATTCACTATCCTTTATTTAAAAGAATTATTTTTATTCTACGATGCAGGCCGCAATTCGATAGAAAACCTGTCGCGGAAAATACTGTCCAGCTGGTCGAAGCAGCAACCATACCGAACGACGGTAAAATCCCGGAAGTCGATAATGCTGCTCGAAACACCTTCTGGATTGGCATATTTCGAGGTGCCGTGATCGATGATGATATCGGCAACTTCTTTCAGTTCCTGCTCCACATCAGCGACGCTGAACTTACTGCCGCTCAGCGATATATTCGCCGACGACCCAAATACGGGCTTGCCTCTCTCAAAACACAATTGCGTCAATGCATTGTGCAATGCCCCCGCGTTCAAAAGCGTATCCAAGGTTCCGGCTTTCGAGGACGTCTCAATCACATAAGGGTCGACGCCCGCCAATCCCGGATGTTTCGGGTCAGACGGTGCCACCACCGAAAACGGCAAGTCATACTCATCGAACAAAGCGTGTTGGATCTCCCGCTCTTTATCACCCATATCGTGAAACAGCAGCGAGTGATCCATGCAAGCGAGCATGCCGCTGGGTTTCTCGAAACTGCGGTTCTTCACTGCGAAAATCTTCTTAATTGCCGCTTCCCGATGTCCGATAATCGCATAGGCGACGTCGAGCGGAATTATGGCAATGCCCCCGTCCATGATCACATCGAATACATCTTCGGCGTCTTGCCGCACTTTCTCGGGGCTGAGGTCCATCTTCAAACACGCTCCTAGATAATCATTTCAACAGAAGATGGCGCTCGGACAGCGTTGGCCAATCCCGAGCGGGCGGTTAGATTGAACCTTGATCGAAAATAATTGTAAGGCTCAAGCCATGGCGAACGAATACGACGTGATCATCCGAAACGGCGACGTCATAGACGGCACAGGGGCCGCCCGGCAAAGCGCCGATATCGGCATTAAGGGCGACCGCGTCGCTATGATCGGAGACTTGTCGAAGGCTTCGGCCGATGTGGAGCATGACGCCGCGAACCGCGTCGTCGCGCCGGGCTTCATCGATGTCCATACCCATGACGATCACGCACTGCTTTCCAAACCGGACATGTCATATAAGACGAGCCAAGGCGTCACCACTGTCGTCGCCGGGAATTGCGGCGTCAGCCTGGCCCCGCTCCGCTTTGTGGGAGACCGCCCGCCGCCGCCGCTCGACCTCCTCGGTGACGGTTATAAATTTCCCCGCATGTCTGAATTCTTTAGCGCCATCGACGCTAATCCCGCCGCGACGAATGCTGCCCTTCTGTGTGGTCACACGACGCTCCGCGTCGGCGCGATGGACGAATTGCAACGACCGGCAACCGATACCGAGATTGACGCCATGCGCGACAACTTGGCCGAAGCGCTTGATGCCGGTGCCGTCGGCCTCTCGACCGGCCTCGCCTACGAGCCGGCAAAACCGGCGCCGACGAGTGAGATTCTAAAACTCGCGGAGCTTCTCGGACCCGCGGGCGCGCTATACACGACCCATTTGCGGAACGAGGGCGATGATATCGTCGAATCCCTGGAGGAAGCCTTCCGCATCGGCCGGGAATCCGACGCCGCCGTCGTCCTGTCCCATCATAAGGTAACGGGTAAGGAGAATTGGGGGCGCAGCGAAGAAACGCTGGAGATTATCGATCGCATCCGTAAGGACCAGCGGGTCGACCTCGACGTCTATCCTTATGTCGCGGGCTCGACCGTTTTGCAGAAATGGCGACTGGGCGAGGCGCGGCGCGTCATCATCACGTGGTCCGTGCCAGAGCCGGAAGCGGGCGGGCGTGATCTCTCAGACATCGCCGAAGAATGGGGATGCAGCGTTGAGGACGCCTGCGACCGCCTTCAACCTGCCGGCGCTATCTATTTCATGATGGACGAAGCCGACGTGCAACGGATTATCAAATACCAGCATTCCATGGTCGCGTCTGACGGACTGCCGCACGATCACCATCCCCATCCGCGCCTTTGGGGTACCTTCCCCAGAGTATTGGGCCACTATAGCCGCGACCTCGATTTGTTGAGCCTCGAGGACGCCGTGCACCGGATGTCGGGTAAACCGGCGTCAGTCTTCGGACTCCAAGGTCGGGGCGAGATCAAGGAAGGGAACTTCGCCGACCTCGTCGTCTTCAATCCGAAGACCGTGCTCGACATGGCCGATTTCGATCACCCGATGGAGCCCGCCGCCGGCATCGACACGGTCTTCGTGAACGGCCGCACGGTCTGGTCCGATGGCGCGGCCACCGACGCCCGCCCCGGCAAGGCCCTACGACGGCAAAGCGCCGCGTGACAGAGAACGCATCTTAACTGTAGCTTTTCCCCATCCCTTCCGATGGATCCATATGCGCGCCGTAGGGCGGTATCGGATAGCGCAGGCCATTTTTGCTCAACGCTTCCACGCCATCGATCCCGCGCGCGAACTCGTCGGGCGGCATGGCGATCAAGAGCTCGTCATCGGCGACACCGCCGTAACGGCGCTCGGCGTAACAGGGGATCGAGATCGAGGTTTCCTTAGTGCGCAGCGCCTTGCCCCAACTGTCGGAACACGCGCTCTCTCCCGTGATCGACATGTCGTACCGCTTGTAGCGTTTCCACTGCAGGCCGTTCACGAACAGGATGATCTGTCCCGGCGTGCCATAAAAAAGCACGATATCCGGCGGATCGAGCCGGGCCGAGCGTAGGGGCGAGCACACCGTGCCGATGAACTTGCCGTGGACTTGGCGGGTCATCCCGTCTTGGTGCGCCTTCGCCGCTTCCTGATTTTCGAACCAGACACCGGTCATATGCTCGCCCGACAACGTCCCCTCGTCCGGCATATCGATGCCCATGACGCCGCCGCAATTCGATTGCCCGCGCACATTTATCGCCGTCACGCCGAGCGTGAATCCCGCGATCCGACTTTGCGTGACCAATTGGCAGGCTGTGTGCTTGCGGCCTTCCGCCGGCATTCGCAATCCCTTTATTTCCTGCATCTCTTCCAGGCTTTCGAATTGTTTCATGCCTATCGGTAGAGTTCTGATCTTCAGCAGATCGTTGAGTTTTCCGGCCAATTCCCGCAATTCCGCCGCACCCACATCGTATTCTCCGCCCATCGACTTCCTCCATCCGCGTTTATGTTCGTGAGGTATCCACCACGCCCCATGCATCGCAGAGACATATAGATTGAATACGATTAGAGCGTTGACCTGCATCAACAGACCGTTGTGAGGGCGTGCGCTACCCATCCAATTTTTGCTCGCATCTTTACAGAGAATTAACCTTACGCGGTGACAATTGCAGTTATAGAGAGGATTTCGATCACCACGTTCCAACGGTCGCCGACCGATTGCACGAGAACGGAGGAAGACAATGCCAAGCGACGGCTACATTGTTTACTGTGATGCGCTAGATGCCACCGACCTCAAGAAAGTCGGCACTCCCCTGCGATCCATTGCATTTGAGCCATCTCAAATTACGCAGTTAGATGAAGCTCCCAGGGCGCTTCCTAAATATCAGATTCTGACGTTTACGAAGGCCCCTACCTATGAGGAATTGCTCCAGATTTGCAGCCGCCCGACGGCCGCGATTGTGGAGACCAACTATGATTGCGATATCGCGAGTGCACCAAGCTCACTGACCGACGTCACAGCACGCTCCTTTCAGATCGATATGTCTTCCGCGTCGGCTTATTCGTTGGATCTGGCGAGCATCCTCATCCGAAGGTTCGAATGCGACTTCGAAATGCCCGATGAAGTCAAAGCAGCGATCCAAATCGCGCTTCACGAATCCATCGCAAACTCCCTCCTGCACGGAAACCTGGAAATCGGCTCAATTTCGAACGCCGTTGATCTCGATAACATCGGCGAGTTCCTAGATGACGTCGAGAGTCGGCTCGCCGACAATCAGCTTGGAAAACGCCGCATTAAAATCTCCGCGACATGGAACGGGCCGCGCATCTCGGTACGCATTGAAGACGAAGGGCGGGGTTTCGATTTCAATTCCGTTATCTGGTATAGAAGAAGCTCCACTCACAGCCTGCGTGGCATCGGGATTGTGGACAGTCTCGTGAACCACCTTGAATACAGTGAATCCGGCAAGGTGCTTCGCTTGGAGTTCGATCTCGCTTCGCCCCCGAGTGCCGTCTACGGTATGGCAGTCAATTAGGGTTGGACGCCGTACGACATCATCGGCAAGACTGTGCCTTCTTATCGATATGAGTCGGAAATCACATGATTGCAGTCATCTTTGAAGTTTGGCCCGCCGACGGACGTAAGCAGGAATATCTGGATATTGCCGGCGGATTGCGACCGGAACTCGACAAAATCGACGGCTTCATCTCCATCGAGCGGTTTCAGAGCCTCACGGACGAAGGCAAGGTTCTCTCCCTCTCATTCTGGCGTGACGAGGAAGCCGTCCTAAAATGGCGCAATCTGGAAAAACATCGGAGCGCGCAGGCAAAAGGGCGTGGCGGCGTGTTCGCTGATTACCGTTTACGAGTCGCCGCCATCCTGCGTGATTACGGCATGACCGAACGCGATCAAGCCCCTGCCGACAGCCGCACTGCTCACGACGGCGGCACCTAAGCCCGAAAAAGACCAGAAGTCTCCCGTAATCCCAGGGGTAGCATTGACTCCCCATAGCGCCGGGTCTTTTATGATCCAACACACGGATTGTTCCCGGAGAACGCGTGTTTTACGCACTGTCGGACAAGACCCGTCACGATAATAATATCAACACAGGAGGAAGCATGTCCGCGCCTCATTTCGTCGTTCATAACGACACCGACACCGTGGGCGTTGTGGTCGTCGAGGACGTAAAAACAGGGATAGACCTGACCGGCTGGAAGATGGAGTCGGATGAGACGATCACCGTCAAGGCACTGAACGATATACCGCTCGGCCACAAGATCGCGCTTGCCGATTTCAAGGATGGTGACGCGGTCCTGAAATACGGCCACGATATCGGCAAAATCGTCCAGGACGTCGCCATCGGCGGCCACGTTCACACCCACAACCTCAAGACAAAGAAGTGGTAGGAACCATGTTGCCCAAAAATTTCATGGGATACCGCCGCGAGAACGGCCGCGTCGGCATCCGCAACCACGTCATCATCCTGCCCCTGGATGATCTGTCCAACGCGGCCTGTGAAAAGGTTGAGCATAACGTTAAAGGGACGTTGGCGTTGCCGCATCACTACGGACGTTTGCAGTTCGGCGAGGATTTGAATCTGCATTTCAGGACCCTGATCGGCACTGGGGCCAACCCGAATGTCGCGGGCGTTATTGTCATCGGCATTGAGCCCGGCTGGACCGGACGTGTTGTCGACGGCATCGCCAAGACCGGAAAGCGGGTTGAAGGCTTCGCGCTGGAGCGCAATGGCGAGATCAAAACCGTCGCCGACGCCTGCCGCGTCGCGCAGGAAATGCTCCAGGACGCTTCCGAAATTCAGCGCGAGCAATGCGATATCAGTGAGCTCTGGGTCTCGGTTAAATGCGGTGAATCCGATACCACGTCCGGCATCGGCTCGAACCCAACCGTTGGTAACTTCATCGACAAGATGGATCCAATCGGTATCACCAGTTGCTTCGGGGAGACGTCGGAGATCACAGGCGCGGAATTGGTTTGCAAGGAACGCGGCGCCACACCTGAGGCGAGCGAGAAGTTCTACGCTACCTGGACCGAATATAACGACATGATCGAACGCCATAAGACGGACGATCTTTCGGAAAGTCAGCCGACCAAAGGCAATATTGAAGGCGGCCTGACGACCATCGAAGAGAAAGCCTTCGGTAATTTGGAGAAGATCGGAAAGAAGACGAACTATATCGACGTCCTCAAACCCGCTGAAGAACCTGCAAAAGGTGCTGGCCTTTATTTTATGGACACATCATCGGCCGCTGCCGAATGCGTGACCCTGCAAGCGGCCGCGGGTTTCGTGGTGCATCTTTTCCCGACCGGCCAAGGCAACGTCATCGGTAACCCAATCGAACCGGTGATCAAACTAACAGCCAATCCGCGAACCGCGCGCGAGATGGCTGAACACGTTGACCTCGACGTCTCGGGCATTCTGCGCCGCGAGATGAACTACGACGAGGCGGGTGACCAACTCATCGACATCGCGATGCGCACTTGTAACGGGCGGATGACCTGTGCCGAAGCGCTCGGCCACCGGGAATTCGTGATGACCAAGCTATACCAAAGCGCTTAAGAACGGCACCGGCGGCGGCATGCCGCCGCCGGGCCATACTTTCAGTGAGACCATGAGAAGATATCGGACTGGAATGAGCAGACTTGGAGCGGCGACGTTCGCGGCTCTGCTGGCTTGGTCCATGCCCGCGGTGGCGGAATTCCCCGAAAAACCGGTCGACTATATCATTCCATTCGGGGCCGGCGGCGAATCCGGTATCACCGCCCGACTGCAGCAGCCCGTATTCATGAAGCTCACGGGCCAGGACCTCGTTGTGAAATATCGGCCGGGCGGCGGCGGTGCCGTGGCCTGGAGCCAACTCAACGAGATGCCGGACGACGGTCACACGCTCATCGGCGTCAACTTACCCCATATCTTGCTGCAGCCGCTGCGCGGTGCGAACTACAAGACCGAAGACCTCGGCATCGTGCATATTTTTCATTATACACCCCACGCGATCCTCGTCCGAGAGGAAAGCCAGTACAAGACTTTGGAAGACCTCATCAAGGTCATGAACGCCAAGCCGGGGAAAGTTTCCTTCTCGGGCTCCGGTCGAGGGACCGCGAACCATCTGGCACAGGTTTGGTTTGACGAGCGCCTACGGGCCAAATCCGCCTATAACGGCAAGAAAGGCACCGCCGCCGCGGTTGCCGCGTTGCTGGACGAGCAAGTAGACGCGAGTTGGGCCTATACCACCGGCGCCGTGAAATATGGCGATAAGCTGCGAATGCTGGCAGTCGCGATGGAGAAGCG
>JABJCS010000082.1 GCA_018665505.1 Alphaproteobacteria bacterium | reverse complement strand
TATTTGCCTATTTTTTATTCGTTATAAACAATATCTTGCCATTGCGGCGGCCCCTTCGATGTACTCCATCTAGTGGGTAAGCATTAATAAACACTCGATATTTAGCGTTATATTACGATACGATATCGATATAATGACTGATACTCCTTGTTTATTTGATTTTCCATCGAAACTCTATATTTAGTCACAGTGAGAGGGGAATTAGTGCAAACCATCTTCAATTCTCGGGACAATGTGGTAAGGTTTTGGCCAACTTAGCTGTTTCCGTAATTGATTTGATTGGTGGATCCGACGCATTACGCCTATCCGGTCTGAAGCGTGCATCACAGCGTCTACACATCCGCACTATCGTTCAAAATCGAATTCTCAATCGCTAGTCTGCCGCATCCGATCCCGGCACCCGCAATAAATCGGATGCGCAAGAATCGGTCGGGTAAACCAGGCCTTTTCGATGTTTTTTTTGTTCTGGATTATTCCGCAGTCTCCAACTCTCGTATTTGTCGGTTCAAGCGAAATTTCTAGAGCTCCCTAACATAACTCGTTGGCGACTCGGAGAATCTCTCGAGCCGTAAACTTCATATGAAGTTAACAAACGTCAAGACTCGCCGGGAATCGGCGATTTTAACTGCGAATGTAGTGATTCTGTTTCAGTATCGGAATCGACTGAGGCTAAATTCCATGATTTTCATCAGATACACAGTAAAACGGGCGCTGAATTTCACCAACGCCCGAATCATAACTTATTGATTTAGTGTGCTTTTATCAGGGTGCTGCAATCGTATTGCGCAAAACACCAACACCTTCGAGATCGATCTCACAAACATCGCCCGGCTTCATCCATACCGGGGGCGTACGCGCAAATCCCACACCTTCCGGCGTCCCTGTGACGATTACATCGCCGGGATGGAGGGTCATCACCTCTGTAATGATCTCGATTAGGGTTGGTATATCGAAGATCATCGTCGCGGTATTGGCGTCCTGCATGGTTTCGCCATTGAGCCGGGTTTGGATCCGCAACCCCTTGCCACCCGCCGGGACTTCGTCGGCAGTCACGAAATCAGGGCCGAACCCGCCAGTAGCGTCGAAGTTCTTACCGCTCGTCCATTGCGAGGATTTGAATTGGTAGTCCCGGACCGAGCCTTCGTTGAAGACTGAATATCCGGCGACATATTTCAGGGCATCGGCTTTTGAGATGCCGCTGCCGGATTTCCCGATTACCGCCACCATCTCCGCCTCGTAATCCAGATTGCTGGAGGCTTTCGGGACGACCAGTGCCTGTTCATGCCCCACAAGTGTCGTCGTCACCCGTAGGAACAGCGAAGGGTAATCTTGGACCGTGCTGGTGTCGCTCTGGGCTTCGGCCGCGTGGGCCGCGTAATTCAGCCCGACACAGATGATCTTACCTGGGTTCCAGATTGTCGGGTGATAGGTCAACCCTTCAGCGGAACGGACAGCGTCACCCGACGCTCCATCGACAGCGGATTTAGCGCGTGCCATGGCGTCGTCGCCGCCTGCCAGCAATGCCGGCAAGTCGCCCGGCAAATCCGGCGCGGCCACGGACAGATCGACAACCTCATCGCCACGGCGCACCCCAAGGGTGGGATTTCCGGACTTATCGAAGGCAAGAATACGCATACGTCACACTCCCAATGTCTTGTTGTTCTCAATCAGCCGGTCGTCGGCATGACGACTGTTTGCCGATGTGTTGCAAAAGGATGTAATGAATTACCCGGTAAATGGAAAGACCGACATGAGCAGTGGTGAAATCGACGGATATCAATACGCGGTGATCGCGCAAACCGGATTGATTGCGGTCCGGCGACCTGACGGTTCAATGCGCATGCTGCCGGGCACGGAAGATGCCGAGGCTGCGGTCCGTGCGTTTATCGCGCTGGATGCGACGCCATCGTAAGCACCGCCGCCCCCTGCAGGCGGCCTTCCCGCAGGTCAGCCAGTGCCTCGTTTGCTTGCTCTAACCCGTAAAGCCGCACGGTTGTCCGAACTGGCACCCTCGGGGCAAGCTCAAGGAATTCCTCGCCATCGCGCCGCGTGAGATTGGCGACCGAACGGATTTGCCGTTCTTCCCACAGAAGACCGTATGGGAACGTAGGTATATCGCTCATATGAATGCCAGCGCACACGACAATTCCGCCGGGCGCTACCGCCCGCAGGGCCAACGGCACCAAGGGCACCACGGGCGCGAATATGATGGCGGCGTCCAAAGGTTCCGGTGGCGGATCACCAGAGGCACCCGCCCAAACCGCGCCCAGAGAGCGGGCAAAGCCTTGCGCGGCCAGATCGCCTTCGCGGGTAAAGGCATAGACCTCCCGCCCCTCCCAGATCGCGACTTGGGCGATAATATGCGCCGCCGCACCGAAGCCATAGATACCGAGCCGTTTGGGATCCTCCGCCATCCGCAGAGATCGGTGTCCGATCAATCCTGCACAAAGTAACGGCGCCGCCGCCGTGTCGTCGTAGTGGCCGTGAATGGGGAAACAATAACGCTGATCGACCAGCGTATAATCGCTATAGCCTCCATCGATCTGATAGCCGGTAAACCGCGCTGAAGGACACAAGTTCTCCCGCCCCGCGCGGCAAAAATCGCATTCACCACAGGTATACCCGAGCCAGGGAATACCGACCCGGTCTCCCTCCCCGACCGC
>JABJCS010000649.1 GCA_018665505.1 Alphaproteobacteria bacterium | reverse complement strand
CGGCGGCGGATAGAACCTAGAGCCGTTTCGCCGCGTCGCGAGCCTTCCGCTCGATACCCGCCCAATCTCCGGCCTGCATATCACTCAGAGAGGCGACCCAGCTGCCACCGACACAGGCGACGTTGGGGAGGTTGAGGTAGTCCATCATATTCTCCGGCCCGATACCTCCCGTCGGACAGAATTCAATCTCGCCGAAGGGAGAGGCGAAGCTCTGCAACATGGGGCGTCCGCCGGCGGCTTCTGCCGGGAAAAACTTGAGTAGCCGAAGTCCGGCGCGCCGGGCGGACATCACTTCTGATGCGGTGGCGACGCCAGGCAGATAGAAAAGGTCGAGCGCCGCTGCTTCCGCCGCAAGATCCGGATCGAAACCTGGGCTGACGGCGAACTGTGCCCCGGCTTCTTTGGCACGCGTCAGCTGATCCGGCTCGAGCACCGTCCCGACGCCGACAATGGCGTCCGGTTGAGCCGCGATAATATCGTCGAGAGCCTTCCAGGCCGCGTCCGTGCGCAGAGTAATTTCGAGTATGGGCAGGCCGCCGTCGACGAGTGCATGGGCGGTGGGAACTGCATATGCCGCGTCGGGGAATACGAGAACCGGTACGACTTTGGCGAGGGCCAGTTTATCTTTCATGTTCCCCATCCTCGGATATTTCAACGGGCATAGACGTGCGTGGAATAATGGCGCCTCGGTGCATGATAACGGTGCCCGCGAGACGGTGTGCTTGCCGCGCCGCGATGGTCGGTGAGGTGCCTTGGAGGCGGCCTGCGAGATAAGCGGCATTGAACGAATCGCCGGCCCCTGTTGTATCGACAGGGCTGTCCTGTGGTTCTGTATTGACATGGCAAATTTCCCCATCCACAGAAATCAAGCAGCCAGCTGCATCCATTTTGACGGCGACTTCTCCGATGCCGATGTTGCGGAGTCGCGTGGCGCATGCCTCTGCATCGAGGTCGCCGAAAACCTGCCGGTCGTCGTCGAGTGTCGGGAGCGCGATATCGCAGTGGGCCAATGTCCGATTGATGGTGTGGCGGGCGGCTTCGGGACTGGGCCAACCGCGAGGCCGAAAATTAGTATCGAAGGCGATCCGGCAGCCTTGTCGCCGGGCGCGGGCTAGAACTTCGTTCAAACAATCGCGCTGCTCGGTTGGGTAGAGGGAAAGCGTAATACCGCTGAGGTATATGAGATCATAGCCGCATAAGTTTTCCGCTACCTTTGACCAATCTGGTAGCGTTAGTAAATCGCGGACCGGCGCTTGATCGCGCCAGTAATGGAATTGCCGTTCGCCCCGGCCGTCCGTGCGAATGGCATAGAGACCGGGTAGTCGCGACGGAGCACGGATGACATGCTCAATGCCGACACCCTCGCTTTGCCATTGATCGACCATCCAGTCGCTATAAGGATCGTCGCCAAGCGCGGTGACGTAATCCGTTACGATACCGAGACGCGAAAGATAAACAGCCGTGTTGAGCGTATCGCCACCGTAGGAGAGCGTCATTCGATCTGTATCGACGCCGCTCAACTCCAACATGCATTCACCGATACACGCCACTCTCGCCGTCATTTGGAAATATCCGTGTCACCGGTCATCGATAGTCTCGCGTGCAAATGGTCGTAATGCAGTGTTCACAATGTGGAAAAATCTGTTCGTGCTTTCCATATTATTGTGATCGGGTTTCCTTACCTTTGGCATACAAAAGAAAGAACAGCATGAAGCCGAAATCCCACCAAAATGTCGAGAACTCATCTCCTAGGGTCATGATTTGGCTGTGGCCAGCTGTGGCGGTTTTCATGTGTGGTATTCTGGCGTCGTGCGTCACGGGAGCGGCGCGAAAGCTGACCGGTGGTGATTATGCCGGTGCGGCCAAGTCGAGTGGCGGCTCCTATGCCGAGATGTCGGTGGAAAACCACTACAGTGTTTGCGCGGCATTGCTTTCATTGCAGCGGTTCTCCGACGTCGATCAATGCATGGCGCCTTTAATGCGTCGCGCCTATACGGAGACCTTCGATGCGGGCGGCGGGTTTGGCACCTACACGAAAGACTATATCGACATCTTATTGAATGGGATCGAAGCCAAGAAGTTCATTGCGCTTGGCAATTTCGATAAAGCCTACCTCTATGCCGCGAAAAGGCCTATGCGGCATCGAATCGCGACCCACGGATTTTGCTGAACCAAGGATTGGCCCTCTATACGACGATCGCAACTTTGGGCCTGAACAATCCGAACGCGAAGGACAGCTATCGCGGGGAACTTTCCCGGCGAATGGCGCGGACGGAGCCATACGGATTGATGGCGATTGTCGAGGCGCGCCGCGGCAACACGGAAAATGCCAGACATCATCGCGCGCAATTGCAAAAGCTCTACGATCAAACGGAAAAATCGACGGTTGAGAACGCTTATGAATTAGCGACGCTCCGGCGTTGGCTTGGCGAGAGTTATTATCAGGTGGGTGAGTATGCGCGGGCCTATGACACATTCACGCGGGATGACCGCAGCGGTTTGACGAAAATCTCGGACGCTATACTGGAGACCACGTTGTTCGCGTACAAACCGCTATTAGAGCCGCTGGTCTACGCCATGGCGGGAACAACGTCGGACGGAATGAAGTTCGTGACCGAGCTTCCAACCAAGGTCATGTTGTATCGCAGCGCTTTTAAGGCTGGGCATATTGATGTGGCGCGGCAGGGGTACGATACCTTGCTGAATGAACCGCAAATACCCGGATTGGCCGATTTGCACTTCCGGCTCTTGCACGAGCGGGCGTTAATCGCGTTACAAGACGGTGATCGCAATCAAGCACGGAGATACTTTGGCGAGGCGATTGTCGTCTTGGAAAGCCAACGGTCGGGACTGCGCAAAGACGATTACAAGCTTGGATTTGTTGGCAACAAGATTGGCGTTTACGGCGATATGGTGGCGCTCTTGGTGGCCGATGGGCGACTGCCCGAAGCGTTCGAATATGTGGAGCGGGCCAAGGCTCGGGCGTTGGTCGATATGTTGGCGTCGCATCGTGATTTCGGCGGAACGAACGGGGCGGCGGGGACGGCCGATCTCGTGCGCCAATTGGATAGCCTCGAGCGCAAATCCATTCAGTTGGCGTCGCAAACCGAAAAGGGAGCGGCAACGCGCGGCGTGCAGATCGAAAACATCCGCCAATCATTGGAAACCGCGTCCCCTGAATTGGCGTCCTTAGTGACCGTCGGGCGTGAAAATGCGGCCGATATCAGCAGCCTTCTGTCTCCGGAGGAAGTGCTGATAGAATATTTCGGACACGGCGATACGCTGTTTGCCTTTGTCGTGACCCATAAGACTGTCAGTGCCACCAAACTCGACGGTCGACATCTCGCCGACGACGTCGCCGCGTTGAGATCGGCCATACAGAACTTCCGCTCCGGCGCGCACAACAAAGCGACGCGACGGGTTTATGACAGGCTCATTCGACCGTTTGGTGCTAAATTACAGGGGAAGACATTGACTGTGGTGCCGCATGGTCCGCTTCACTATTTACCCTTCGCAGCACTGAACGATGGCGATAAAAGTCTGATCGAACGGTTTGAAATCAGATTGCTGCCAAGCGCATCCGTACTGAAGTTCCTCGACAAGAAATCGGTGGCATCGAGCGGGTTGCTGGCATTCGGAAATCCGGATCGTGGAGATGCGAAGCTCAATCTGCCCGGCGCAGAAGCGGAAGCCCGAGCCATCGATCATGGATGGCGGGAGTCTCGTGTGTTGTTGCGGAACCTGGCGTCGGAGGCAAATTTCAGGAAGTTTGCGCCAAGCTTCAAATATTTGCATTTAGCCAGCCACGGGGAATTCAACCCGGCCAACCCGTTGAAATCGAGGATGCTCCTCGCCGCGGGCGGTGGGCAAGATGGCGACCTGACGGTCGATGAACTATACACCTTGCGATTGAACGCCGAGATGGTGACGCTCAGCGCGTGCGAGACCGGGATCGGCGATATTAAATCCGGAGACGATGTGATTGGCCTGACACGTGGGTTTTTGTATGCAGGGGCGAAATCAATCGTTGCCAGTCTCTGGCCCGTTTCCGACGACGCGACAGCGTTATTGATGAAGACGTTTTACAGCGAATTGACAAAAGGGGGTAAGGCGCGTGCTTTGCGACGGGCTCTGCTTACGACGCGCCAAAAATATCGGCATCCCTTTTTCTGGTCAGCTTTTAATCTAACGGGCGCATTAGATTGAGTGAAATTTTACGATTAGACCAGAATCGTAGGCATTGAGGTATTGTCATGGCTGACTGTTAACACGGTGTTAATGGATTTTTGCGATGCTTTGTTGGTCAAAGATCTATGGTTAACCGAACTACGAGGGGCGCCACCGATACAATCGGCGGTGATGGGAATTGGGACCAATCCGTACCGACGATGTTGGAAAGGTAAAAGTCCCACCGGTATCGGACAATGCAGCGGTTGACGCGACCTTACGGTTTATCGCGCAACGCGCGTGGCGCTCTACTCAAGAAGAATTCTTCAGCGCATTGGTGACGCATTTGGCCGAATCTCTCGGTGTGTCCTATGCCTTTGTCGATAAGATCGCGGATGGAGCGGGAGAGACCGTCGAAACCATTGCTTTATACGCCAACGGCGAAATCGTCAGGAATATTGAGTACGATCTGGTTGGGACGCCCTGTGAGAATGTGGTCGGTCGCGATATGTGTTGCTACGTCGACAAAATCCAACAGCAGTTTCCAACCGACGATCTATTGGCACAGATGGGGGCAGAAAGTTACGCCGGCATTCCGCTGTGGACGGGTGAGGGGAAGCCGCTCGGCCTAATTGCGGTTATGGACACGGCCCCGCTTTCCAATCCGGGATTGGTACAGACCCTGTTGCAGATCGTAGCACTCAGAGCGGGCTCCGAACTTGAGCATAACCAATTGGAAAGCCAACTGCTGGAGAGCAGGCAGCGCTTCGAAGATTTCGCGATGGCGACATCGGATTGGTTCTGGGAAATGGACGAGAACCTTCGCTACACTTGGTTCTCTTCGAATGTTGAGACGGTGACCGGCGTGGCGCCTGAATGGCATTACGGGAAGACTCGCGCGGAGATTGGCGCGCCGGAGGAGCCATCCATTCCGTGGGAAGAGCATTTGGAAACCTTGAGGCGGCGCGAGCCGTTCAAGGATTTTGTTTTCCTGCGGCGCGGGCCAGACGGTGAAAAATGGCTGAAGGCCGATGGAATCCCTGTATTTGACGAGGATGGGACATTTCGAGGTTATCGCGGAACGGGCTCTGACCTGACCGCGGAAGTACAGGCGAGGCTGGCGGCAGATCGAGCGCAAACTCTGCTGTCGTCAGCCATTGAAGCATTGGATGAGCTGTTTGTCTTGTGGGACCCTGATGATCGTATGGTCGTTTGTAATCAACGATATAGAGAGTTCAATAGTATCGCTCCGGATGCCCTCGAGCCTGGGATATCGTTTGCGGAGCATCAACGTCGATTGTTCCGAGCTGGTGCGTTTCCGGAAATCGACGCGGATGATGATCGTTGGCTTCAGGAACGAATTGCGCGTCATCGGTCCCCGACTGAACCAGTGGAATTGGCCAGAGAAGACGGGGTTTGGATGCTGGTTGACGAGCAAAAATTACCAGATGGAAGCACGGTTACGCTTGCGATCGATATCACCGCCCGAAAGAAGATCGAGGCCGAACATGCCGAGAGTTCGAAAGTCGCGGAGCTTGCCAATCATGCCAAGAGCCACTTTCTAGCCACGATGAGTCACGAACTGCGCACACCCCTCAATGCAATCTTGGGATTTTCGGAGGTGCTGCGAGGAGAACTCTTTGGACCGTTGGGCGGTAGGAAATATTTGGAATACGCGTCGGATATTCATACCAGCGCTGAGCATCTGTTGGCTCTGGTGAACGATATGCTGGATGTATCGGCGATCGAGGCAGGCCAGTGGAGATTGCATCGAGAAACCGTTGCGATCGGAGAATTAATCGTTGATTGCGTTGAGATTATGTCGGAGCGTGCTGCTCGTAAGCGCATTACATTGACAATAAAAATCTCCACGGAACCTCTCTTTGTGTCTTTGGATAAACGGGCCTTCAAACAGATTCTTTTGAACCTACTGACCAACTCCGTGAAATTTACGTTAGATGGTGGCAGCGTTACCGTCACTGCCAACACCGCAGATGGTGGCGTGGAGGTTACCGTCGCGGATACGGGCGTCGGAATTGCGGCGGACCAATTGCCGACCATCACGGAGTCTTTTCGGACGGGCACCGCGAATCTGCAATCCGACGAACGGGGCTGGGGATTGGGCCTGTCGATCGCTGATGGATTGGTCAAAATGCACGGCGGGCACATGAGTATCGAAAGCGAACTTGGAGTGGGCACTCGGATCGCGTTGTTTTTGCCTGATCCATCAGGGTTGAAAGAGGTGCGCTAATCGGATGCGCTTGACTATCGCGGACTTGCCGACCACATTGGCGCAACCTTCAAGGCGGCCCTATGGCCGGTAAACGGCTATCGAGTGCGCGTATGGAATCTGACAATGCAGAGATGCCGAACGGCGCGGCGCCCAAGGGGTTTCGCGACAAGGCGGCGGATTTCATAGAGCTGGCCCGTACCGTCGTATACGCGGTAGTGATTGCCGTCGGAATTAGAACCTTTGCGTACGAGCCGTTTAGTATTCCATCCGGCTCGATGATTCCCACTCTCTTGATCGGCGACTATCTATTCGTCTCCAAATTTTCATATGGTTACAGTCGGCATTCGCTGCCCTTTAGCCTGCCGCTGTTCGAAGGAAGAGTGCTTGGGAGTGCCCCGGAACGCGGCGATGTCGCGGTGTTTAAGTATCCTGTCCGAGACAGCAATTTTGAAAAAGACTACATCAAACGAATCGTCGGTTTGCCTGGCGACCGGATCCAGGTCGTCTCCGGTGTTTTGCACATTAATGGTGAGCCTGTTCGCCGCTTAAAGATAGGTGAGCACACTTTCGGCGAAAAGCGGTATGGGGCGCTCAAGGTCGCGAAGTATCTTGAAACTTTGCCGAATGGCCGCCGTCATGAGTTGATCGAGGCCGAAGGCGATTTCGGCCGGATGGACAATACGCCTGAATTCTCGGTTCCCGCAGGTCATTTTTTCGCCATGGGCGACAACCGCGACAACTCTCTCGATAGCCGTTTCGGTTGGACGGTGCCGTATGAAAATTTGGTCGGACGAGCAGAGTTTCTGTTTTTCTCCAAACCGCAGGAGACTTGGTTCTTCGAGCTGTGGGGATGGCGGTTCGGACGTTTCTTCGATGGTATCGATTAGGCGCCTCGTTGTCGCGTGGGTTCGCAGAACTCGATCGGGTCGTGTATAAAGCAAGATATGGATAATGACTTGAAACAAGCCCTGGGGCATGAGTTTGGTTCCGAGGCGCTGCTTGAGCAGGCGTTAACCCATCGCAGCGTCGCTCTGAACGGCCGTGCCAGCTACGAAAGATTGGAATTCTTGGGCGACAGGGTTCTTGGTTTCACGGTTGCCGATTTGTTGCTGGAAGCGTATCCCGATGAAGCTGAAGGACCCTTGGCAAAGCGTCATGCGGATCTTGTGCGTCGTGAAACTTTGGCGGATGTCGCGCGCGAAGCGGATATAGGTCGCCATATCCTGATGAGCCGCGGTGAAGTGGACTCGGGTGGTCAAGAAAATGATGCGATATTGTCGGATGTCTGCGAAGCGCTGATCGCCGCAATGTACCGCGATGGTGGCATTGAAGTGGCGCAGGAATTTATCGCACGCTATTGGACCGACAGACTCAACGCGCCGCCACGACCACCTGAAGACGCGAAAACCATCTTGCAAGAACTGGCTCAGGGTAAGGGGCTGCCATTGCCGGATTATCGAACCGTGGGGCGCGAAGGACCGGATCACGCGCCGGTCTTTACCGTGACGGTGAGCGTCGAGGGCTGGGAGGTCGCCGAAGGTAGCGGGACATCCAAACGAGTGGCCGAGCGGGCAGCCGCGCAAGCCTTAT
>JABJCS010000648.1 GCA_018665505.1 Alphaproteobacteria bacterium | reverse complement strand
CGATGATCAAGGATTTGGACGGCTTTGCGGAGGGCTATCAAGAGGAGTTTGACGTCCAGGGTGCACCGGAACTCTTATCGATAGTTCGAGATCACGTGGTGAGCTTTAAATCGTCAATCGACGAGGTGATGGCACAGGCGCCGAGTGAAGTCAGAACTCGCCTGGAACTTGCTTAAAACTGATAGTCCGGGAGCGACTGAAACGCGTCCTTGAGGGCTTCGCCCCAGCCGTTGGAGATCGATTGGTAATAGGGATCGTCCGCCTCAACGCGGCGTTCGTGACCGACCTTAAGGCTATCCGTCTCATATGTCTGTATATCCAATGGCAGGCCGACGGAAAGGTTGGCCTTGATCGTTGAATCGAACGAGACCATGAGTAACTTGAGAGCGGCTTCGAAGCTCATTTCCGGATCGTAGGCGCGCACCAGGATAGGGCGGCCGTACTTCATTTCGCCTGACTGAAAATAAGGCGTATCCTCGGAGGCTTCGATGAAGTTTCCTTCCGGATAAATCATAAAGAGGCGCGGCTCGCTGGTGGCGATTTGCCCGCCGAGAATGATCGTCGCATCGAATGTGGAATCCGCCGTTTGACCGGACGCTACACTGGTTTGAATAACGTCCCGCATCACTTCACCGACCAGACGGGCGACTTGGAATAAGGAAGGTGCGCTGAGGATCGAGGGGTCGCGGTCGGCGGGCGCCTTGGTCCGTTCGTCCAGCATGCTCACCACGGTTTGTGTGGTCGCCAGATTGCCCGAAGTCAGCATGGTGATGACCCGCTCGCCGGGGACCGTCCAGGTGGTCATCTTTCGGAAGACGGAAATATTGTCGACGCCGGAGTTGGTCCGGGTGTCTGACATGAAAACAAGGCCCTTTTTAAGTCTCAGGCCGACACAATAGGTCATATATCGATATTCCAGAGTGAGGCGGGCAAGTTACTGCTGGACTTGCAAAGAGACAATCAAGGATTCGGCCGCGCCGCCAAATCGCATTCCGGAGACCGGAGCGGCGTCGCGATAGTCGAGACCCGTCGCCACGCGCACGTAGCGTTCATCGGGAGAAATACCGTTGGAAACATCGAATCCAACCCAGCCGATACCTTCCAGATAAGCCTCCGCCCAGGCGTGGCTTGCATCTTGCTCTACCCGGTCGTCCATCATCAGGTAACCGCTGACATAGCGGGCGGGATAGCCCATGCGGCGCGCGGCGGAGATGAAAATCTGCGCGTGGTCTTGGCAGACCCCATGTCCAGCTTCGAGGGCGGCTTCCGCGGTTGTTCCCGAATCGGTTCTACTGGTCTCATAGGTGACGAATTCTGAAATGAGGCCGGAGAGGGCGTGCATGTGCGAGATATCTGAATCGTAATCCGCATTGTTCAAAGTTCTAACGAGGTTACGGATGAGAGCACCCGGTTTCGTCAGTTCGGTCGGCCGGGTAAAATACCAGATCGGAGCGTAACCACCGTGCTCGCCGATGATGCCGGTAGCGTTCGTCGTCTCCACCTCTCCAGTGCAACTGAAGCTGATGTCCTGTCTTCCAGGCTCTATGCTGACCAATGCGACTTGGTTATTATTCTGATCCTCAAATTCGACCTCGACCTTGCCGCCCTCGACTTGGATGTCCCAACTCAAGACGGTCTGGCCTGCCCGTGACTTCGGTGCCAGTCGGAGTTGTTGCAACGCATAGGGGACCGGTGCGTCGTAGTGATAGGTGGTTTGATGGGAAATGTTCAATCGCATGGGATTACTCGAAAAACCGGTAGTCGCGTTCGATGAGTCCGCCAAGGTCACTGTTGTCGCGAATGAAGCCGCCGAGGAATTCGTGCAAGCCGGAGTCAAAGATGGACTCGACCGAGCGGCCGCGCAATTGACCGAGCATCCGATCCGCATGTTCGTGACAGGAAAGCCGCTCACCGTAATCTACCGCTAAATATCCCAGATTATCGTTGATCTTGGCGCAGCAGAAAATCAGCGAGCGCGGCATCTGGCGGTCGAGAATCAAGAAGTTCGATATTCCCGTCGGGTTAATGTCTCCGCCGTTGAGCCAACGATAGGCACGGTTGGCGGATACGGACCGCAGGATCGTCTCCCATTGCACGTTATCGAGGGAGGAGCCGACGAGGGAGACCGATGGCAATAACAAGTAGTACTTCACATCGAGGATACGCGCCGTATTGTCGGCGCGCTCGACGAAGGTGCCGATGCGCGCGAAGTTGTAATTGTCGTTGCGCAACATCGTGCCGTGCAGAGCGCCGCGCACGACCGCGCTTTGTTGGCGGATTGTGGCCAGGACCGCCGGTAGTTCGCGGTCTCGCACGGGGCGCGCCAGAACGCTCTTGAGCGTCATCCAGCTCTCGTTCGTCGCTTCCCAGACTTCTCGGGTCAATGCGGTGCGGACCAAGCGGGCGTTGTTTCGGGCTTCCTCGATGACAGAGAGCACGCTCGATGGGTTCGAGCGGTCACGCAGTAAATATTCAATGACGTTCGCGGCGTCGAACGCGTCGTGTTTTTCTTCGAATCCCGAACGCACGCCGGCGGTGTCGATGACGGATGTCCATTCGCTTTCGGACGCGCTGGCACGTGTCAGCGCGATCCGAAATCCGGCGTCGAGTAATCGAGTCGTATTTTCGCTCCGCTCTAAATAGCGGAACATCCAGTACAGACCGCCTGCGGTTTTGCCGAGCATTATTCCTCCAACACCCAGGTGTCTTTGGTGCCGCCGCCTTGGCTGGAATTCACTACAAGCGAGCCTTTCTTCAGCGCGACCCGGGTCAAACCGCCCGGTGTGATATCGATCTTATCCGGCGAGACCAATACGAAGGGACGCAGATCCACATGGCGGGGCGCCAACCCCTGTCTGGTCAGGATCGGAATTGTCGAGAGTGCGAGAGTTGGCTGCGCAATGTAATTGCCCGGACGTGCCTTCAGCTTCTTTACGAAATCGGCGGTTTCGCGTTTGCTGGCGGCGGGGCCGACAAGCAAGCCGTATCCACCCGAGCCGTGTACTTCCTTGACCACAAGCTCGCCGATATTGTCGAGGACATAGGCGAGTGAATCCGGCTCTGCACAGCGATATGTCGGCACGTTCTGCAAAATTGCGCGCTCGCCAGTGTAAAATTCGACGATGTCGGGCATGTAAGAATAGATCGCTTTGTCGTCTGCGATACCTGTAACGGGGGCGTTCGCCAACGTAACGCCACCGGCGCGATAGACATCCATGATACCGGGCACGCCGAGCATCGAATCCGGGTTAAATGTCAGCGGATCGAGATAGTCGTCATCGACCCGTCGGTAAATAACGTCGATTGGCGTGTATCCGCGTGTCGTGCGCATCGCGATGCGGCCGTCGACGACGCGCAAGTCATGACCTTCGACGAGCTCAGCGCCCATTTGATCGGCGAGGAACGAATGCTCGAAATAGGCCGAGTTGTGAATGCCAGGTGTCAGCACAGCGACGACCGGTTTGCCGCTGCACGACGGCGGCGCGCAATTGGCGAGCGAGCGGCGCAGGCTGTTCGGATAGTCGCTGACGTTGCGCACCGGGATATTGGCGAACAATTCCGGGAACATCTGCAGCATCGTCTCGCGGTTCTCCAGCATGTAGGAGACACCGGAGGGAGTGCGGGCGTTGTCTTCCAGAACGAAGAATTCGTCCTCGCCCGTGCGCACGATATCGACGCCGACAATATGCGTGTAGACGTCACCCGGTGGAGAGACCCCGATCATTTGGGGCAGGAAGGCTTCGTTCTCCGCGATTAGTTCAATCGGTATGCGCCCGGCCCGGATTATTTCCTGGCGGTGATAAATATCGCGCAAGAACGCGTTGATCGCACGTACTCGCTGCTCGATACCGCGCGCGAGTTTCGACCATTCGCGGGCTAAAATGATACGCGGGACAATGTCGAAGGGGATCAGCCGTTCGTCGGCTTCGTCCTGTCCGTACACATTGAAGGTAATGCCCGTTCGGCGGAAGAATTGCTCGGCTTCCGCGGATTTCTTGCGGAGCTGTGCTGGGTCCTCGTTTTCGATCCATCTTTGATAAGAACGGTAAGGCTCCCGATAACTTTCTTCCGGGCCTATCATCTCACCGAAAAACGTCGGCTTTCCGTCCATGCTTCAAGATTAGAGAGTTCGATTGGGGGAGCAAGGTTTGTTGCGCTCCGACTGTCAATTTCACGCCTCCGCGCCATCTTTGCTACAACTGAATTTTAGGAGGCGAGATGAGTACCAAGATCGTTTTTGTGACGGACTTTCCAGACGCCGCCGATGTGGCGCGGGAAATGGCGCCCTCGGGTGTCGAGTTAGCTGTAGTGCCCGCACGGAGTGCGGAATATGAAGCGGCGATGAGTGACGCGGAATATTTGGTGGGGTTCGTCGATGGTTTGGTTGACAACGACCTGTTCAAGGTCGGGCCGAATTTAAAATTGATTCAATTGCTCAGCGCCGGTTACGACAAAGCGGATATCAGCGCGGCGCGAAACGCCGGCGTACCGATCTGCAACAATGGTGGCGCCAATTCGGTTGCGGTCTCGGAACATGCCGTTTTGCTGATGCTCGCCGTCTCGCGCCAATTGGTCCGCCAACACACCAGCGTCGCCGCCGGAAGATGGCGCGGCAACGAGACGCCACGGGTGCATGAACTACGGGGCCAGAAGCTTGGGATTGTCGGCCTCGGTACTATCGGCAAGAAAACCGCGCGTCTCGCCAAAGCCTTTGGGATGGAAGTCCTCTACTATGACATTGCGCGTCTCACGGAAGATCAGGAAGACGCGCTTGGCGTCCGCTTCCGTCTGCTTGGCGAGTTGCTGCGGGAAGTTGATGTGGTTTCGGTTCACACGCCGCTCAATGAGTCGACACGCCATTTGATCGGGGCCAACGAACTAGCCTTGATGAAACCCTCCGCGATTATCGTCAACACGGCGCGCGGTCCGGTCATCGATGAAGAGGCCCTGCACACGGCATTAACCACCGGTGTCATTCGCGCGGCCGGCCTCGATGTCTTCGACCAAGAACCGCCGCCGACAGACAATCCGCTTTTTGATCTCGACAATGTCATCCTAACCGCGCATCTAGCTGGGCCAACCTTCGAGAGCAATACGGCGCGTGTTCGAAACGCGTTCGACAACGTGCAACGGGTGGCGCGAGGCGAGGATCCGCTCTGGGTCATCCCCGAACTCGAAGACTGACGGGGACGAAATTTTGAGATTAGAAAATTGGGATAAGGAAGCCGACGTCGTTGTCGTTGGTTTCGGCGCGGCTGGCGTGGCTGCTGCGGTCACGGCGTTTGAGTTGGGTGCGGAGGTGTTGATCCTCGAGAAAGCACCGGAAGGCAAAGAAGGTGGCAACACCAAGGTTGCGGGGCAGGGGTATCTCAACACCTCGTCCGCGGAGCAGGCGGCGACATATCTAAAGGCGCTATGCGGACCTTACGCGGTGCCAGACGAAATGGTGCGGGTTTGGTCAGAAGAGATGTGCCTGAACAACGATTGGCTCGCCAGTGTCGGTGGCGACCCGCAAGAGCATCAGCATCCGCCGGTCGGCATCGAATTCCCGGAACTACCGGGCTCCGATTGCGTTCATAAATTCCATGACGGGCCGACATACGGCTATTCCTATACCTGGAAGCGGTTCGAGAGCCTGGTGAAGGAGCGGCCGATCGAAGTTTGTTATGAGACACCTGGAAAGGAACTCATCCAGGACGGTACGACCGGTGAGATTTTGGGCGTGCGGGCCATACACGATGGAAAACCTGTCACTGTGAAGGCGCGCAAGGGCGTGCTCTTGACCTGTGGTGGGTTCGAAAACAATCAGGAGATGATCCGCAACTACCTGCCCGGTGTCCCGTATTGTTACACTTCGGGCAGTCCCTACAACGAGGGCGACGGCATTACCATGGGACTCTCCGTCGGTGCCGACCTTTGGCACATGAACAATTACGCGGGCCCGTCGATGGCCTTGAAAGTGCCGGAGATTCCGACGTCCCTGTCAATGCAAGCGCTGCATTACAGCAAGGAAATTCCAGGCGGTGTCATCGTCGTCGGTCCTGACGGCAAGCGTTTCACCGATGAGAAATTCAAAACTCGTCACGGTAAGGTCCCCGCGCATGGCACATGGAAGGCGCTGACCACGCCGTGCCCCATGCACATGATCTTCGATAACACCCATATGACGGCAGGGCCGATCTATGATGGGCACCCGAGCCATGGTTGGACACAGGTTGTCGAGCAATACGAGTGGAGCGAAGACAATAGTGTCGAGCTGGAGAAAGGCTGGATCAAAAAAGCGGATACCTTGGCGGAACTGGCTGTGCAAATCGGCATGGACGGTGAAACGCTAGCGGAGACCGTATCGCATTGGAACGCTTTTGCTGCGTCGGGAGAGGACATGGAATTCGGCCGGACGCTGATGCTGACGGCATTGGATGACGGCCCCTATTACGCGGTTGAAATGTCCCCCTCCATGCTGAATACGCAAGGAGGGCCGCGACGTAACGAGAAGGCACAAATTGTGCGCCCGGACGGGTCCCCCATTCCACGTCTATACAGTGCGGGGGAATTGGGATCGACATACAGCTACCTCTACCAAGGGACCGGCAATATCGGCGAGTGTCTTGCCTTCGGTCGTATCGCGGCCCGGAATGCAGTGGCGGAGACGGCCTGGTAGTAATCGGTTGGAAATCCCATTGGGTCCGAACGGGCGTCGGCGGTAGATTAGTGTAGTGTAATGGACTCACATTCATGTCGGGTTAGGGGCGGAAATGCACCGCAATACCGTTTGTTCGATTGCTGTATTACTCGTTCTCACGGCATGTCAGACCGATGAGACTTTGAGTGTTAAAGAGGCGTTGAAGCTCACCGCTGACGTTCAAACGAAGCAATTCACACCGCCGCCGCGAAGCATTGTCGACATCACCGCAATTTTGGATGAGGCGGAAGCTGTCGATCTATCCTCGATATCCAAACTCAATCGCCAGGTGGATACCGCGCCACCGTCGAGCGGGCATGAGGCCGATTTGGCGGATTTCTATCATCGACGCGCAGATGCTGCGCTTGCGCTGGGACAACATCTCCAAGCACTCGAGGATTCGCGCAAGGCGGCATCCTATGTGCCGGAAATTCGGCGTAGCGGTATTCGCGAATTATCCACAGGGGGCCCGGTTCGGCCCGCCGTATATATCGCGCGACGGGCTAAGATGGAGGCAATTTTTGGGAATTACCGCAAGGCGAAGGGATTGGTTGAAAGCGGGTTGGCGGAAGCCCGACTGATCGAAAAGCGAGGTGCCGGTCAGGTACTGAAATTCACGAATGACGCGATTAGTATTTATGGCCGCACCGGTGATATCGCGGCGATAGAAGCGGTTGTATCAAAGGCGCAAGACGCATTCGACGCGTTCGAGAGCGGGAAGCGGGGAGCATTTCGCAAAGGGCTTCAGGTCCGAATTTGGCGTGCCACTTGGAACGGGGAAATTCTCGAGTAAAAAGGACAATGGCGGGACGCGGAACCTTTACGCCGCCAAGAGATCGAACTCCGGGATAGAATGGCCAAGCTCGATTCCATACGTAGCGTTGGATTTATTCTGAGTCCGAGAGAACGTCTGACGAAGAACTTGGTCGCGCAAGGGCGCCTGATGGAAGCGGAGGTCGAAGCGCGCGCCGCGTTGCGGACGATGTTGTCACGCGTGGGCAAATACAGTTACGGAACAGTAAAGTACACGAACAATCTGGCAAACGTCATTGCGGCCCAAGGACGCTACGGAGATGCGCAAAAGCTGTTGCACGCGGTGTTCGAGATTCTGGGTAAGTTAGAGGCTCCAGCGGGATCGGCGATTTTGGCGCGCGCCCGTGTTCTCTCCGCTCGCATGTACGCTGCAGCGGGTGATTGGCCATTGGCCATGTCCTGTTATGATGCGGTGAAGCGGAACCTGGCGGAGAACGCAGCGGTTTTCGACGAACTGGTAGCGACCCAACCGGATTATCAGTTAGCTCTGGTACGCTCGGGCCGTTCGCTTGAAGCTCTCCAACTCATCAATCGGCAACTGAATGTCCAGAAAGCGCGCGGCGCCGAGAGTTCACGTCTCGCGCTGAAGCACGGTATTCTCGCCATGGCCTATGTTCAAACCGGAGATGGGGAAAAAGCGGTGCGGTCATTTGCGCGTGCCATACCCGCGTTGGCGGCAAAGAGCGCGGAGCAGGTCAGTGGCAATGCGGTCAAGAACCAGTGGCGGCTGGTGGTTCTGGATGCCTATTTGAATTTCTTGGCGGAAGTGCGAGAGACGGAACTCGAGGCTGCTTTGCCGCGCCCCGCCGTGGCGGAAATGTTCCGGATTGCCGAGACAGTTCGTGGTGGCTCCGTACAGACGGCGCTTTCGGGTTCGGCGGCACGCTCGGCGTCGGGCGACGCGCGGATGTCGGGAATTGTGCGGCGCGAACAAGATATCGCCGTCGGGCTTGAAACCTTGCTCGAGACGATGGGTAGGCTCCTGACCGTGCCGAAATCCGAACAGGACGGCCAAGTCATTGCGTCATATCGCGAAGAGGTCGGCAAACTGCGGGCGGCGCGATCCGCCTTGCAAAAGGAGATGGGGGAGAAGTTTCCGGAATATGCTGATCTCGTCCGACCGAAGGCACTGACGATTGAACAGGCGTCGGCTTTGCTGCGGAGGGATGAGGCTCTCGTATCGTTTTATGTCGGTGATGAGAAGACATTCGTTTGGGCCGTGAATGGTCAGGGGCGAAACGCATTTGCCGTTGTCGCATTGGGAGAGGACGATCTTAAGCAGATTGTTGCGCGACTTCGGAACGCAATTGATCCAGGGAGCATCCGGTATCTCCGCGATATTCCGCGATTTGATCTCGATGGCGCATACGCACTCTACAAAAAGCTACTCGAACCGGTGTTGGCGGGATGGAAATCGTCCAAGCATCTGATGGTGGTCGCGGATGGAGCGCTCGGTCAATTACCGTTGTCACTCTTGCCGACAACAGAGGCAACGGAACGTTTCGATGAGGGGCTCCTGTTCCGCCACTATCGGTCGGTGCAATGGTTGGCGCGCTCGCACAGCGTGACGATGTTACCGTCTGTCGCTTCGCTGAAAGCGCTTCGTAATATATAGGTGGTGGTCGGGGAACGGTTGCCGTTTCTCGGAATTGGTGATCCGTACTTCAATGGAAAACAGGCCCAAGAAGCACAGCTCGCGTCGGCGAGAATGATGGCGACGCGTGGCATTTCGGTGCGCAGCGCTCCGAAGACGCGTGTTAGTGACAGCGCGGTCCTGGCGGATTTACCGAGGCTCCCCGATACGCGAACGGAGTTACTGTCGATCGCCAAGGCGCTCAAGGCTGATCCCGAACGTGATATCTTCCTCGGCGTCAGGGCGGATGAGAATCGCGTTAAGACAATGGATCTTTCGCGCTACGGCGTGATTTCGTTTGCGACTCATGGAATGGTGCCGGGCGACCTGAATGGTCTCCAACAGCCGGCTTTGGCACTCTCCGCGCCGCAAGTCACGGGAAACGGGGGCGACGGGCTCGTCGCCATGGATGAGGTGTTAGGGCTTAAACTCAACGCGGATTGGGCCGTGCTCTCGGCCTGTAACACAGCGGCGGCGGATGGAAAGGCGGCGGAGGCCGTGTCCGGGCTCGGCCGTGCCTTCTTCTATGCGGGCGCGCGGTCGCTGCTGGTCAGCAACTGGCCGGTCATGTCGGAAGCGACTACCCAGTTGATGGTCCAACTCTTCAAGAATTCGGACGCGGCGAATAAGGGCGAGGCGTTGCGCCGGGCGCGTATTCGGATGATCGATGAATTGGCGGCACGGGATGCCAAAGGACGGATCGCTTATGCGTATAGCCACCCAATATTTTGGGCACCCTTCGTGATTGTCGGCGATAACGGAAATTCGAAACCAGGGTCCTAAATTATACTCTGACCGGTATTCTTTTTGTCATTTGAGGTGTATGTGGCGATGCTAAAGTTGTACGGCAGAAAGTCTTCTTTCAACGTTCAGAAGATCATGTGGTTCATCGCGGAACTTGAACTCGATTGCCATCACATTGAACTTGGCGGTTCATTCGGTGGTCTCGATAGCGACGAATTTCGAGGGATGAACCCTCATGGTCGAGTACCCGTAATCGATGATGACGGAATTGCCGTATGGGAGTCCCACGCAATTCTACGATACCTAGCGGCCCGATATGGGCGTTCCAAATACTGGAGCGACGATCCGGCAATTCGATCGCAAGCGGACCGCTGGCTGGATTGGGCGCAAACGGCGCTGCAGCCGGATTTTCTAAATGGGGTTTTTTGGGGATTCTATCGAACGCCGGAAGCACAAAGAGATATGGCCACGGTCAATGCCAAGATTGGACGCACGGCGGATCATCTTCGACTTTTGGATCAAGTGCTAGAAGATAACCCATATCTAATCGGAAGTGATATAACGTTGGCGGACATTCCCGCCGGGACCACATTATACCGCTACTTCAATATCGATATCGACCGTCCTCGCCTGCCGAATGTCGAAAAGTGGTACCTCACTCTGCAGGATCGTCCGGCCTACAGGGAGGGTGTAATGGTACCATTTGACGATCTCTATGGTCGTCTGGACTATTTAGACCTGATATGTCAAAGACCAAGGCGTTTCATTTGGCCTTCGGGATAGCGCTGACCCGCTGCTACACCTGGCTTGAAGGCGTTGTTTAGGGCCGCTATCTCTTCTGCCGAAAGAGACAGTTCCGCTGCTGCGAGATTTTCTTCCAGATAGGTCCGCCGCTTCGTTCCCGGGATTGGGACGATGTCTTCGCCTTGCGCCATGGTCCAGGCGATGGCGACTTGCGCCAGAGTGCACCCATGCGCCGATGCGACCGCCTGAATTGGCTCTAACAGAGCCTTGTTCTGCTCGATATTTTCGGCCGCGAAGCGGGGGTGGCCGTGTCGCCCGTCGCTTTCGATTAGAACATCCGGTGATCGGATGGTGCCGGTCAGGAAGCCGCGACCGACCGGCGCGTAATTGACATAGCTAATGCCCAACTCACGGCAGAGTGGCAGGATTTCGGTTTCGCATTCCCGAGTCCAGAGTGAGTATTCCGATTGCAAGGCGATCACGGGATGGGTCGTATGGCCGCGCCGAATTGTGTCGGGGCCCGCTTCGGAAAGTCCGAGATAGCGTACTTTTCCTTGCTCGACGAGCCGAGACATCGCGCCGACCGTATCCTCTATTGGCACCAGTGGGTCGACCCGGTGTTGATAGTACAGATCGATGACATCCGTCTTGAGCCGTTTGAGACTCTTCTCGCAGGCTTCCTGAACATACTCCGGACGGCCGTCGACGGGGCGATCCGGATTGACCCTACCGAGATTGCCGAACTTGGTCGCGAGCACCACTTGATCCCGCTTGCCCGCCAGGGCGGTTGCCAGTAGTTCCTCGTTGCGGCCCGTGCCATAGGCGTCGGAGCTGTCGAGAAAAGTACAACCGAGTTCGATCGCACGATGCAGCGTCGCGATCGATTCCGTATCGTCGCGCTCTCCGTAGGTCGTGCTCATGCCCATGCAGCCGAGGCCGATGGCGGAGACTTCGAGCTCACCGAGTTTACGATGTTTCATGGCTTTCTCCGGTATGACAAAAGACGCCGATTTTTGCTTCTTTATATACCGTAGAGTTCTCCTGACACTTATCGAGAGAGCCGGAGTTTCAGTACCCAAAGGGTTACAATCTAGGCCAAACCTGTTCCATGAACCGAGACATAACTTCGGTATTACTATCCAAATCGGCGCTGCTATCGCTGAT
>JABJCS010000647.1 GCA_018665505.1 Alphaproteobacteria bacterium | reverse complement strand
CCCAGGCTTGTTCCCCGAAGGAGGCCTCGTGCCAAGATTGATACGTGAGCGATGGGACGCCGAGATCGGGGCCGGGATAATCCTTGGGCGAGCGCAATGTCCGCATCCGCGCGAAGGTAACCCAGGGCCCTTCCCGGCCATAAGGGGCCTTATCGATGACCACCACATTGTCGATCTGATCGCGCTTCAAGGCATAGGCGGTCGCGATGCCGCTCTGCCCGCCGCCGACGATCAGCACATCGTAAATCGGTGCGCCGTCCGAATGACGGCGTGCCGGCAGCCACTTAAGTTTTGGATGCTCGATCGCCTTCAGATCGCGGTGGACCTGACGTTCTAGTCGCTCCAAGCCCGCGTCGACCATATCGTGCGTTCCGACGTTGATTTATGCGGGAGCGAACACGTCGTCTTGTGGCTTCGCCTCAATACCAGGTACTTCAACAGGACCGCTAAACGCAGAATCCCGCTGCAATGTCGGCATCACCTGGGTCGCGAAAAGACGCATATTCAACTCACCATCCTCATGCGGCATACCGCCATATGAGAAATCAGAGACAATGTGATCGGTTCCGGTCAATGTCCGCAATTCACGGACCTGCTCGATGCAATCGTTCGGCGTGCCGACGATCTGAATCTTGACGTAGAAATCGGTCATCTTCTGACGCGCGTCCTCGTCTTTCAGCTTCGAATAGGTTTTCGCCATTTTACCATAGGACTCATAGCCTTTGACGTTGGCGAGGTGACCGTCCGAGAAGTTGTAATGATTGTCGATGGAGTCCCATTTCGCGCCAAGATACTGCATCGCTCGGTCGTGGGCCTCGTCCCGGCTTTCAGCGACGGAGACGTTGGTGAGAATTACCGGCGGGCGCGGTGTATGCCCAACGCTGATAGCGATGTCGCGGAAACTTTGGATATCAGCCGCAGCCTTCGACCATTCGTTCTGCATGATGACCATCATGCCGAAGCCGAGCTTCGCCATGATCTCCGCCGATTCCGGGCTGACCGATGACGCATAGAAACGGCGTTCCGGATGCGAGATCGGGCGCGGGCGGATCGACATTTTCGGAATCTTGTAAAACTCACCGTCCCATTCGAAAACTTCATCCTGCAATGCCTTGGTGATCAATTGCGCGGATTCGGCAAAACGCGGCCGCGCTTCCTCCATCGGCACTCGGAACCCGGCATATTCAACGCTCGCCGCGCCGCGCCCGAATCCGAACATGCAACGCCCGCCGCAGAGCAGATCAAGATAGGCGATTTGTTCGGCGACCCGGATCGGGTCGTGCCATGGCAGAACGATCACACAAGTGCCAAGGGTGATGCGTTTGGTTTTGCCGGCGAAATAACTGAGCAATTGCAACGGATGGGGCGACATCGAATAACCGGTGAAATGGTGTTCCAAACCAAACAGTGAGTCGAACCCAAGAGGTTCGGCCAAATCACCCAACGCCAAATGTTCTGCCAAAACCGACGCGTCAGAGCGCCCCGCTTGTGCCAAAACGCTAAGATCCGTTCCGATTTTCATATCCGTCCTGCTCCGTTGGCTCTTTAAAGGTTTACCCTACCAATTAGGTCGAGGGGCGCACGTAATCCATGCTAATTCAAACGGGCGATAAACGCGTCAATCGCGGCATTCGTTTCCCTCGGATATTCAACTTGCGGATAATGTCCACAATTCGGAATGATCTCGATGCTTAAATGGCGCACCTTTTCCCGCAACAAATCCAGATAGGGCGAGGATTGGCCAGAGACCAAGGAATGGCGCATGCCGTCGGGCGTGATGTAAGTGGACTGTAAAGCCATAACCGGGATTTGAATCTCTTCCAGCAAGCGCTCCATCTCCTCTAGATCGTGACGCCCTATATCCGCGAGAAGCGACACACCGAGCTGGGATGGTACTTTTGTCGCACGCTCGGTCATTTCAGCCACCTTTTCCGGATCAAAACCGGGGCTGAACATTTTCGCGAACATGGCGCGGGCCAAATCCTGATACCCTTCTGGCGCGCTATCCGCACCGAGGGCGGCGTGGACACCGGAGGCGGACGGGCTGAGACGGCTGCCGTCGACGAGGATCACAGCCCTTGTCAGTTCCGGTGCGCGGGCGGAGACATCCATTGTCACGCGGCAACCGAGGCTATTGCCAATGACGATTGCGGGTGGAAGATCGAGCGACTTCATCAGCGAAACCACATCGCTGCCATGGGTTTCGACGCGCGCGTGGTCTTCATGCCCTGGTGTCGCCCCATGGCCGCCGAGGTCAACGGCAATGCATCTATGACGCGGTGAGAAATACGCCACCTGCGCATCCCAATCGCTGTGGTCGCAGCCAAAGGCGTGTATAAAGATCAGGGCCGACGCGCCGGCGCCCGTATCCGAATGCTCGATCATGTTTATTACCTTTCACGGACAGCTACTGCGGCACGGTGTCTGATCCCGGCGCGCGGTTTAGGTTATATAGATACTTGGGACGACCTATATGATTTCGACAGGAGACTCTAAAAATGGCGCATGATGACCTGCCCTTCGAGGGCGTGAAAGTACTCGACCTCAGTCAAGGAGTGGCGGGGCCGTATTGCGGCATGCATTTCGCGCGCAACGGCGCTGACGTGATAAAATTGGAGCCACCCGGCACCGGCTGCTGGAGTCGCCAACTTGGGAAGGCGATAGGCGATCAAACCGCGCATTCAGTCGTCGTCCATCGCGGCAAGCGGAGCCTCGCCGTTGATTTGAAATCCCCCAAAGGATTGGAGATCGCCAAAAAACTGGCGGCCGAATGCAACGTCATGATCCAAAATTATCGAGTCGGTAAACTGGCGAAACTCGGCCTCGATTATGATTCCGTCGCCAAGGTAAACCCGAAAGTCGTCTATGTCGCCGTTACCGGCTTCGGACAGGAAGGACCGCGTCGCGATCAACCCGCGACCGATTCCGTGATGCAGGCATATACCGGAATGATGTCGATCAACCGCGATATCAACGGCCTGCCGCAACGGATCAACATGCTGGCGATCGATTTCTCCACCGGCCTCTACGCTTTTCAAGCGGCGGCAGCGGCGCTCTACGGCCAAGCAATGAGAGGAAAAGGCAAGCTAATCGAAACCAGTTTGCTGGAATCCGCCATGGTGTTCCAAGAGGCAGCGATCATGGAGTCGCACCTACAGGGTGGAGAGGCAGAACCCATCGGCATGCCGGTCGGCAGCTTCAAGACCAAGGACGGCTTCATGTCGATCAATGCACGCCGCGACCCCCACTTTAAAAGTTTTTGTGCCGTGATCGGCCGGGAGGAATGGATCGACGATCCGCGCTTCACCGGACCGCGTGAAAGGGTCGCCAACCGTGATTTCCTGCTCTCCGAAATCCGCCCCATCATCGAGACCAAAACCAGCGACGAATGGAATAAATTGATCTCCGAGGCCGACATCTTGAATGCCAAGGTACAGACACATCTCGATCTGTTCGAAGATACGCAAGTGCAGGCGGTGAACGCCATCCGCTGGGTTGAGAACGACACATTGGGCCGCATCCCCATGGCGACGGTCCCAGGCCAACCCATCCCGGAGACCGGCGACCGCCTCTCCCACAGCCCGCATCTCGGCGAGCATAACGAGGAAGTGCTGGCGGAGCTCGGCTACGGAGCACCCGAGATTGAGGCGCTCAAGGCGAAGGGTGTCGTTGGAACCTTCGCGGCGAAAGCAGCGGCCTGACGGAAATAGCTGCTTACAATAATTGCGAT
>JABJCS010000646.1 GCA_018665505.1 Alphaproteobacteria bacterium | reverse complement strand
GCCGTTGCGGGCGATTGAGATAGCTCCACTCGGCTTGCAAGACGTGGATGGTTTCTTGCTCGCGCACAATCTGGCGATTGGTGTCGTGCAAGCGGGCCTCAAGCTTCTCGACCTCAAACGAAATGTGGAACATCGCGGCGACCGCGCCCGCGGCCAACAATAGCCACACAGCAATGAAGGAGATTTTCATCATGCCGCATACTCCCCAAACCGACGCTCGGGGGGCCACGGCGCTTCGGTTGTACGCTCTGCGGCGCGCAACCGAGCCGATCGTGCGCGCGGATTGCGCGATGTCTCGGCATCACTAGGTTTTACCGTCCCCCGTTTCAGCAAACGGAAACTGGGCGCGTGCCGCGCTTCGGTCGGCGGCATGTGGCGCGAGCCTGACGGCAAGGCACCACCGCGCTCATGCATGAAATTCTTCACCCGCCGGTCCTCCAACGAATGAAACGAGACAACGACCAACCGACCGCCCGGTGCTAATACGTCCTCGGCAGCGCGCAAAACAGCGTCGAGCTCATCGAGCTCCGCGTTCACGTGAAGGCGCAGGGCCATGAAGGTGCGGGTCGCGGGGTCGATCTTGGATTTCCCTTGCGGTACGGCGCGGCGCACGATGTCGGCCAGCTCGGACGTTCGAGTGATCGGTGCTTCGGTGCGGGCCTCGACGATGGCGCGGGCGACGCGGCGGGCTCGGCGTTCCTCGCCCAGTTGTTTGATGAGACGCGCGAGCTCGCTCTCCTCCATGGAATTCACCACGTCAGCAGCACTCGGCCCTTGCTTGTCCATCCGCATGTCGAGCGGCCCGTCGAAGCGGAACGAGAAGCCACGCTCGGCCTCGTCGATCTGCGGCGAGGAGACACCGAGGTCAAGGACGATACCATCGACCTTCTCAACACCGGCAGTGCGCAACAAATCGGCCATCTCGCCAAAACGGCCCTGCAATAGGACCAAGCGCGGCGCATATTCTTCCACTAAGGATCGGCCGCGCTCTATGGCGTCCGGATCGCGGTCGATTGCCCAGAGAGTCGTGTCCGCCGCGTCTAGAATGGCGCGCGAGTATCCCCCGGCCCCGAAGGTCCCGTCCACATAAGCCCCGCCGTCCCGTAGCGCCAAGCCATCCAAGACTTCGTCGAGCATGACTGGAATGTGCGGGTCCGTATTTGTCGGCTGGAGGGTCATTCCCGTCCCTCCGGCGGCAGCAACTTCATGGTCCGGCCTTTGGCCCGTTCGCGCGCCTGGGCGGCGTTCTCGGTGAAGGCGGCCGGATCCCAAATCTGGAAACGCGCGCCTCGGCCGACGAAAGTTACCGTCTCGTCGATCCCGGCGAAGTCGATCAACTCAGGCGGCAACACCACCCGACCATCACCGTCGATGGCGACGCGGCGTGCTTCGGAGACGATGATCGAAGCGAGATCATCTTCCTCGTCGGAGAACATATCGAATTGCTCGAGACTGTCGGCCATGCGCTGCATGAAGGCCCGGTCGCAGGCCTCGAGCGCGCCGCCGCGTGGTGATGGATAGACATAGACGATGCGATTGCCCTCAATCGGCAACTCGGCACGGAAGTCGGCCGGTAAGGATACACGCCCCTTACGGTCGATCCGGTTCTCGTATGTGCCGGCAAACAACGCCATTGGATGACTTCCAATTCGTCTCCGTTAAACCCCGTCCAAAACGGCCAGGCGGATTCCCGCTCCGGGCTATTCTGGGATAACATGGGATAACATGGGATAAAATGGAAAGTCAATGCAAACAAATAATAATCGAGTAGCGTAAATAATAGTAATACATGTTCTCATCAAATAAACAAAGAATCGCGGTGTATTCACTTCAAAACACTAGGTCTAGTGTTTGAATGAGTTCAATAAGCGGACATCGCCTTATTATGTTCTCATAATGTTCCTGTTTAGTTCGCAAATGCGATTATTTGGGATATCATGGGATACATACGGATGGGGAGGGGATCTTAAGTAATAGAATAAAGCGTCAGACGGCCTGTAAGCCGGGTTCTGTCCCTGCTCTTGCGAGCCATGGATGACCATTCATCTGGGACGTCCGTTGCCGGACGCCTCGCGCGACCTACCCGAAGAACGGTGCGAAAACGCACCCGTGGTCCGAAGCCACCGGTCCTTCCTATTCGGTCTTGCTCCCGGTGGGGTTTACCGTGCCGCTCCTGTCTCCAGGCGCGCGGTGCGCTCTTACCGCACCCTTTCACCCTTACCAGTTGGTTTTGCAACGAACTGGCGGTTTGCTTTCTGTGGCACTTTCCCTGGGGTCGCCCCCGCCGGGCGTTACCCGGCACCGTGTTTCCGTGGAGCCCGGACTTTCCTCCCCTTGCAGGTTTCCCATAGCAAGGCGCGGTCATCCAGCCGTCTGACGCCAAATCATTATACAGGCGAAACGGTGGACTGCGAAAGCAGTTAGGGCATGAGAGTTACATTTGTGGGCGCGGTGTGCGTGTGGCGCTCAGGCCATAATTCCGGGTTCGCTACGCGCCCCGGAATGACGGTTTGTGTGAGTCGGGGTCGCATTGGAAATGAAGACACGTCACCGCATCCTGTCATTCCGGGGTGGGCAAAGCCTGAACCCGGAATTAAAGCCTGAGTCTGCCGAAGGAGGCGTCTTCGTTACTTAAGCGCACTATCCCGCCGCTCGCTCGCACAATTCGACCGTGCCTTGCAGCCAGCACTGCGTGTCCGGGTCGGTGACGCCGTGGACTTCCATCGGGCGGAAGTGGCGTTGGAAGGCGGCGACGGCGAGGGCGTAATCTTGGATGTCGTAGCCGATGAAGGAGAGCGCATCCATAATGTTGTCGGGGCCGTGCGTCGCGCGTTCGGGCCAGTGGCCGATGCCCTTACCAGCGAGGCTACGCCAGTCGAACAGCTCACCCGGATCGTTCTTGCGGGTGGGGGCTATGTCGGAATGGCCAACCACGTTGCGGGGTGGGATCGGGTAGCGAGATAAAATGTCGGTAGCGAGGATTTCCAGCGCCCGCATCTGCGCCTCAGGAAAGGGGCGGTAGCCGAATTCATGGCCAGGGTTTACCAGCTCGATGCCGATGGAGCGCGCGTTGATGTTGCGGTGCCCACGCCAATAGGAAACACCCGCATGCCAGGCCCGGTGTTCCTCCGCGACCAGGTGAAAAACCCGGCCGTCTTCCTCGATCATGTAATGGGCGCTGACCTCCCATTCGATATCGGTGAGCCGGGCCAAGGCCTCTTCGCCGCTCAGCATGCCGGTGTAATGAATGACCAGCATGTCGACAGGGGTCCCAGCCTCGCGCGCGTCAAAATTCGGCGAAGGATAGTTCTCGATGGCGAGGGGCGTGCTCACGGCGCTATTTGATCCCGCGTTCGGTCGAAACCTTATCGTAGGCGTCGTTGATCGCAGCGAGCTTTTCCGTCGCCATATCGATCAGTTCTTCCGGTAGACCGTCGGCGATCAGTTTGTCCGGGTGGTTTTCGCGCACCAGGGAGCGGTAGGCGGATTTGATCTCGTCGTTGGTCATGTCGCGGGAGACGCCGAGAATCTTATAAGGATCGGATGTATCCAAGTCGCCGGAGACCTCGGTGATCCGCTCGAAGGCATGATCGTCGAGACCGAAAATATCCGCGACCGAGCGCAAATATTTCACCTCTTCTGGATGCATGACACCGTCGGCACGGGCGATCAGGGTCAAACAATAGAGCAATTCCTCGAGCACGGCGGGATTATCGGCGAACATTCCCGCGATTTGGCGGGCATAGGGCTCGAAACCGCGACTATCCTTACGCGCTTGATCGAAGACACGGGAGACGTCCTTGACGTCCTCCGGCGGCACCCGGAAGACGCGTTTGAAGGCGTCGACCTCATCGCGGGTGACAACGCCATCCGCCTTCGCCATCTTCGCGCCGAGCGCAATGGTCGCGATGGTGAAGGCGACGGATTTGGTCGCGTCTTCCGGCTCGCCCGAATTCGAACGCACCTTATCAACCGCATGGCCCGCGACCGCGCCGATTAGGGCGCCGATCGGTCCGCCGATCATCAACCCGCCGACGCCACCGATGATCTTACCCCAAACACTCATTTCATGCGCCTTTCCAGCGTCATTTGCTTTGCCCCGTTGCGGCCAGGGTTCGGGGCTTCGCGTTATCGCCAAGACCGATCCGGCCGATGCCCGGCAGGCGGATCGCCAAATCCATCGGATCGACACCAAAATTCAATCCAATGACGTTTACTTCGATGCCTTCTTCCGTGCCAACCAGAATTCCCGCTAAACCGAACAACGACAACTGATAGCCGGTGCCGCTAGGCGCGCGGGCCACAGGTCCGTCCGGGCCGAGCCAGTCTTTGCCGATGGCGGTTGGTGGCAGATCAAGTTTCAATTCCGGCGCGCGCCGCGCGATCCAGGCAATGAACGTGTTGCTGTTGGGTCCGGGATAAACCGTATAGCTGTCGGTATAGGGATAGCTGCGGGCCGCCGCATCGATCTTGGCGATCACGGCATCGACTCCAGGGCCCCGGATATCAGTGAGGATTTCGGGCACCGCGCCGAACCACAGTCTGTCCGGGATATCACGCTCGATAACTACCGCGTTGCCGCCATTGCGCACCCGCCAACCGATGACATGGTAGACGGTAAAGTCCGTGGCTCCGCTCGGTTTGACGGATATCCAGGTATGCACGCCAAAAGCGCCGCGCCAGCTGAAGGCGCGCGCCGCATAGACCTGTACGACGGCCTCCGGCACCGTACGGGGATCAGGGGCCAATTCCGCCGATTCTCGAGAGGCTTCCCACCACGCCTTTCCCATCACGTCACCTCCGCCAAGTACCAGCAGCGGTCCCGCGAACAGGAAGATCATTAGGGTGCTGACACGCTTCATCCATTTCATCGGGCGCGATTTTGGCGTCTCGCCCCGGCCCGAACAAGGAAAGCTTTTCACAATCGCGTCAGAGGGTGTGTGGACTCGTGCCCCCTAAGGGCAGAGAATAGCACCGGAAATTCCGGCAAGGGAGAAGACTGATGAACGACGTCCAAAACCTGCGAAATCTGCGCGACCTATCGCCGACGGAACTGCGGCGGTTGATCCGCGCCGGGCAGTACACCAGCGACACTACCGGTCTCGCCATGGGATATATTCAGGGAAATCTCGCCATCTTGCCGTCGAAGTATGCGCTTGATTTCGCAACCTTTTGCCAGCGCAACCCAAAGCCCTGCCCGCTGGTTGCGGTCTCGGAAGCGGGCTCGACCGCTTTACCGACCTTAGCCCACGATTTCGACCTACGCACGGATGTCTCCAAATACCGCGTCTTCCGTAATGGAGAAGCGATTGAAGAGGTAACGGATATCAGCGATTATTGGCAGGACGATTTCGTCGCGTTCGTATTGGGATGCTCCTATTCCTTCGAGGAAGCGCTGCTCTCCGCCGGATTGCCCTTGCGCCATATCGATCTTGGGTGCGAGGTCCCAGCCTACGAGACGAATATCGCCACCACAAAATCCGGCCCCTTCGAAGGTGGGATGGTCTGCTCCATGCGGCCATTCAAACCGGCCGATGCGATCCGCGCCGTCGAAGTCACCAGCCGCTTCCCGCTAACCCACGGCTCCCCGGTACATTTCGGCGATCCGGCGGCCATCGGTATCGACGACATCATGAAGCCTGAATATGGCGACCCGCCGGTCATCGAGCCCGGCGAAGTCCCGGTGTTTTGGGCCTGCGGCATTACTCCGCAAGTGGTAATGAGGCAGGCCAAACCCGACCTCTGCATCACTCATGTCGCAGCGCATATGTTGATTACAGATTTACCGTCGAAAGGGTCTGCAGAGGCGCTCCCGAAACTCGCGGGAGCCTAAGCGTACGCATAAACGTACATTCGCGTATGCTAATCGTGGCTAGCGACGATTTCCATGATCCGGTCGTAGAGGGCGCAGTGGTGTTCGTCCGTAATGTCGAGGCGGCGGAATTCTTTCACTAGATTGCCAAGATATTCATAACTTCGGCCGTTCTCACCCTTGGCTTTGGCCATGATTCGCGCTTGATCCTCGAGCGCAATATCGCCGACGTAATTGGGATGATCGTCGTTAGCGACATACACGATAGCATGTACGTCTCCATCCGGAGTTTCCATTCGTTTCCACTCCGCATGATAAACGCCGGCACGCATCTCACGGAGCCAAAGCGCTTCCAACACATCATCGAGTGACGCGGGATCGAGCCTGTACGCGAGTCCCTGTACGGGTCCACCACCGGGCACGATGGCGAGCCCAAGCCCCGGCTGTTCCGGTGTGCCCCGACCCATCGTCGTCCAGAAACAAAAGGAGCGGCGATGCGCTTCCAAAGTCGCGTCACGGGTCTCCAACGGTACGAACCGAGGGTCCCAGATCAGCGATCCGTAACCAAACACCCAAATGGCGTCAGGGTCCGGCGCGCGGGCGATGGTCTCTTCGAGGTGGGCACGGCGGCGGTCGTCGGACCAAGGGATTGACCGTAATCCGACGGGTATTTCGATACTAGGCTCCATGGGGGCGCAAATTAAGCGGCTTCAAGGGCTTCCCGCAAACAATAATGCAACATGCCGCCATGACGGTAGTACTCGACCTCTACATCGGTATCGAGGCGGCACCGCAATTCAACCTCGGTGACCGACCCGTCAGCGCGGGTAATGCGGCAGGATACGGCCATGCGCGCCGTAATTCCGCCCGCAAGACCCGTCAGGTCGAAACTCTCCGTACCATCGAGCTCCAATGTCTTGCGGTTCACGCCGTCAGGGAATTGCAATGGCAACACGCCCATGCCAATCAGGTTGGAGCGGTGAATACGCTCTAAGTCCTCGGCAATGACCGCGCGAACACCCAACAGCTTCGTCCCCTTGGCCGCCCAGTCCCGCGACGATCCGGTGCCATAGGCGTCACCGCCTATCACGACCAAGGGCGTCCCTTCATCCGCGTAGCGCATGGCGGCGTCATACATTGTTACCACGTCGCCTGACGGTTGATGGGTTGTGAAGCCACCCTCGGTGCCCGGTGCCATCTCGTTCTTGAGGCGGATATTCGCGAAGGTGCCACGCAGCATGACTTCGTGATTGGTGCGCCGGCAGCCGTAAATGTTGAAATCCTTGGGTGCCACACCGAGGCTTTGCAGGTATTGGCCCGCTGGAACATCGACCGGAATAGCGCCAACCGGTGAAATATGATCCGTCGTCGTCATGTCGCCGACCATCGCCAAGGCGCGCGCACCGCGAATATCGGTGATCGCCCCCGGCGTCGGTGCGAAACCTTCGAACAGCGGCGGGGGTTGGATATAGGTGCTGTCGGCTTGCCAATCGAACAACACGCCGTCGCCGATCGGTAATGCCTGCCAATTCGCATCGCCGTCGCGCGCGGTGGCATAGCGGGTACGATACAGGTCCGGCGTGATGGTGGCCCGAATTGCGCTGTCGATTTCCGACGGGCTCGGCCAGATATCCTTTAAATACACAGGATTACCGTTCTCGTCCTCGCCGAGCGGGTCGCCGGTCATGTCGCATTCGAGGTGTCCCGCCAACGCATAGGCGACAACCAACAACGGCGATGCCAGATAATTGACCCGGCAGAGCGCGTGCACCCGTCCCTCGAAATTCCGATTGCCGGACAGCACCGCGCCGACAGCGAGATCGTTGTCCTGGATCGCCGCCGCGATCGGTTCCGGCAGCGGTCCCGAAAGCCCGCCGCAACTCATGCAGCCGAATCCGGTCACGTGAAAACCCAAAGTGTCGAGATCGTCCTGCAATCCCGCCTTGGTGAGATAATCCGCGACCACGGCGGAGCCCGGAGAGAGCGACGTCTTTACCCAGGGCTTGGCGCGGAGTCCCCGGCGCACCGCATTGCGGGCGAGCAATCCTGCTCCGATCATCACCGCCGGATTCGATGTATTGGTGCAACTGGTGATCGCCGCCAGAACAACCGCTCCGTCGCGGAGCGTATAATCCGCGCCCGGCACCTGAGCTTCGGTCATTGACCGGCCCATTTCCGTCATTGCGTCGGAGTAGCTTCTCGGCACGGCCGCAAGCGGGGTGCGCTGGTTCGGGCGGAACGGCCCCGCGAGGCACGGCTCCACCTCGGAGAGGTCTATTTCCACCGTCTCCGTGAAAACCGGATCTTCCGCCCCCGGCCACATACCCTGTTCCTTCGCATAGGCCTCCACCAGGGCGATTTGATCCGCCTCGCGCCCGGTCGTCTCCAGAAATTCTAACGTCCGTTGGTCAATAGGGAAGAATCCCATCGTCGCCCCATATTCCGGCGACATATTAGCGAGCGTCGCCCGGTCGGTTAGCGCCAAATGATCGAGCCCTGGCCCGTGATATTCAACGAACTTTCCGACCACGCCGTGGGCCCGCAAACGCTCGGTCACGGTCAGCACCGCATCGGTCGTCGTCGTGCCTTCCGGCAAGGCTCCCACGAGCCGCACGCCGACCACATTTGGGATCAGCATGGAGACTGCCTGCCCCAGCATCGCGGCCCCGGCTTCCAATCCGCCGACCCCCCAACCAAAAATACTAAGCGCATTTATCATTGGCGTATGACTATCCATACCGAGCATACTGTCCGGATAGGCGCGGCGCCGGCCGTCAACCTCGTCGGACCAGACGACACGCGCGATATGTTCCACGTTAACTTGGTGCAGAATCCCCATGCCCGGCGGAATGACGGAGATATTTTCATACACCTTCTGGGCCCATTTCACGAAGCGGTAGCGCTCGCCGTTGCGTTCGTATTCGAGCGCCATATTCCGCTGCAGGGCATCCGGTTGACCGTGAAAATCCACATTTACCGAGTGATCTATGACGAAATCGATGGGCAGGCGCGGATTGATCGATTGCGGGTCGCCGCCAAACTGTTTTACCGCGTCCCGCATGGCGGATAGATCGACCAAGAGCGGCACGCCCGACATGTCTGGCATCAAAATTCGGACTGGATGATAGGCGACTTCGCGAACCATCTCCGGTGCGGACGTCCACCCACCTAGGGCGCGAAGATCTTCCTCGCCGACCGCGGGTTTATCGATGTTTCGCAACAGGTTCTCAGCCAAAACCTTTAGAGATTTCGGCAACCTCGAGAAGTCACCGAGCCCAGTCGCTTCGGCACGCGCGAGACTGTAATAGGTGACGGCATCACCATTGACGGCAAATTCAGCTTCAAAATCAGATGGCGATGTCATGGTGTAGCCCTTTTCTGTGCCGCGAATTATCCTCGCTGTTCCCCGGGCGCGCAGCGATCCGGGGTCCAGTTTCGTGACGTCACTCTATTCGCATTGGGTT
>JABJCS010000081.1 GCA_018665505.1 Alphaproteobacteria bacterium | reverse complement strand
CTCGCGGCAGATCGACGACGGCTTCAAGAAGGCGCAGTTCGAGTTGTCGGACGAACAGAAGGCGGAACTGGCCGAAGTCGTCCATCCCATCGCGCGCACCCATCCAGAGAATGGCCGCAAGGCCTTGTTCATCAATGAAGGATTCACGGTGCGTGTCGAGGGCATGGACGAGGCCGAAAGCAAAGCCCTTCTCGACGAGCTGAACGCTCACGCGACGCAAGACCGTTTCATCTACGCTCACGATTGGTCCGTCGGAGACGTGGTGTTCTGGGATAACCGGGTCACCATGCACAAGGCGACCGAGTACGACCGGCAATTCGCACGCCGCATGCACCGGACCACAGTGCAAGGGGACGTGCCGGTTTAAGCTGTCCGGTCCGCCGTCCCGTCATTCCCGCGAAGGCGGGAATCTAGTGGCTCGGTGGTGATTACCTGGATTCCCGCCTTCGCGGGAATGCCGGCTGATTGGGGATAGCTCAACCTGTCCCTGGTTTCCTGCGCGGGGTAGATCAAAACGCTTGGAAAGGCGGCATCATGTCTTCGAAAGTAGAAACGTCGACACCGGCCAATACGATGGCGCCGGTCGGGCCATACAGTCACATCACGAAAGTCGGACAGAGCTTTATCCAATCCGGCTAGCATTGGTTTGGGCCGGGGGCCACACCTTGATCCCTTCCTAAAACACGCCAGTTGCCAAGTGTCAGTAAACGACCAATCGACCGAAGAAAGATCGACATGAAAATCACCATCTACGGCGCCGGAGCCATTGGCGGCCATCTGGGAGCGCTGCTGAGCCGGGACGGCGTCGACGTTAGCTTGATCGCGCGCGGCGCGCATTTGGAGGCGATCCGGCGCGACGGGTTGACCTTGCAGCGTGGCGATGAGGAACCGTTCACGGTGCATCCGCATGCGACGGACGATCCCTCGACGCTCGGTCCGCAAGACTACGTCATCGTTTCGCTGAAATCGCATCAGGCGCCGGGCGTCGTCGACGCGATGCAACCGTTGCTCGGCCCCGATACGACGGTGGCGACGGCGATGAACGGGGTGCCGTGGTGGTATTTTTATAAAATGGCGGGACCCTACGAGAACACCCGTGTGAAGTCGGTCGATCCCGAGGGCAGGCAGTGGGACGGCATCGGGCCCGAACGCGCGATTGGCTGCATCACCTATGTCGCGGCCGAGGTTGTGGCACCAGGTGTCGTGAAATCCGGCGCGTCGGGGCGTTATTTCATTGGCGAGCCCGACGGCACGGAGTCCAAACGCTGTCTCCGCCTCGCGGAGGTCATTGCCAAGACTGGTATCGTGGCCCGCGTCCGTGCCGACTTGCGGCAGGATCTTTGGCTCAAGATCATGGGCAATTCCGCTTTCAATCCGACCAGCGCGCTAACACTCGGCACCGTCGGTGATATGATCAACGATCCGGAGATGGAAGCGCTGCTGCGCCGGATGATGGAGGAAGTTACCGCCGTCGGGCGGGCGCTCGGCTCGGAGCCGAGCGATACGGTGGATTTCCGGATCGAGAACGCGCGCCAACACGCGATGCCGCACAAGTCATCGATGCTACAGGATTTGGAGCGGGGCCGGATGATGGAGATCAACCCGATTATTGGAGCGGCCACGGAAATGGGCGCGCTGGCAGGTGTGCCGACGCCCACACTCGACACGGTGCTGGCGCTCGTCAAAATGCGGGCGCGGATGGGCGGTATGCTGCCTCAATAGGCGCGCTCTTTTTGACTGCTCGTTGCTGCTAAATTGAGAACGCTGTAAATATGCTATTCCCGCGAAGGCGGAAATCCAGGGATACCGAATTCAGCGAATGAATTTCTGCCTTCGCGGGAATGACGAAGAAATGGAGAAATTGATATGCCGTCCTCCCTCATCGTTTACTTCGACTATAAGAGTCCCTACGCCTTCGTGGCCAAGGCGCCGATCTATCAACTGGAGAAGGACTTCGGGCTTGAGGTGGAATGGCGGCCCTATTCGCTCCACATCCCGGACTTCTTGGGTACGGTCGATGTGGATGAGAATGGTAAGATCGTGGGTGGGACCCGGAACGAACATCAATGGCGCCGCACTCGCTATCTCTATATGGATGCGCGGCGACTGGCGACGGATACCGGCCAGGACCTGATGATCAAGGGCCCGGCGCGGGTTTATGAATCCAAGACCGCTCATATCGGAACGCTCTATGCGCAGAAACAGGGTATATTCCGAGCCTATCACGATCTGGTTTTCGGCCGGTTCTGGAAGCGGGAGCTGGATATCGACGACGCGGATGCGGTCGCGGCGACTATCGCGGAGGCGGGCGGCGATGCGGCGGCGTTCAAGGCGTATCACGTGGGTGAAGGGCAAAGCGATCATGAGGCTGTGATCGAGCAAGCCAACGAGATCGGCATCTTCGGCGTCCCCAGTTTCGTCCTCGACGGCGAATTGTTCTGGGGCAATGAGCATCTCCCGTCGGTGCGCAACCGGCTTTCGGCGTGAGGATGTGGGCAAGTTGCCAACCTGGGCCCCGGATAACGCTGACGCATTTCCGGGGAACGAGAAGCGCCGTTTCCCGGCCGAAGAGCCGGGATCCAGTTCCACGAAGCGGCGCCAGACAAAACGAATCTTCGAATGACGGGAAGGGGCTGAAATGACCAAAACCGTGATCGCCTATACGGATTATAAAAGCCCGTACGCGTTCCTTGCGAAGAACGCGACCTATGGACTGTTTGACGATTTCCGCGCGGAGATCGAGTGGCGGCCCTATACGCTGGATATCCCATCATACCTCGGTAATGCGGAAGTAGATGAGAGCGGCAATGTGATCGCCGAAGAGCGTAATGCCCATCAATGGCGGCGGGTAAAATACAGCTACATGGATTGCCGACGCCGGGCCGAACGCATGGGCCTCACCATCCGCGGGCCGCGGCACATCTTCAACTCGACGGTCGCCCATGTGGGCATGCTCTACGCGCAGCGCAAGCGGGTCTTCATGGACTACCACAACGCCGTCTTCGAGCGATTCTGGAAGCGGGAGTTGGACATCGAGGACCCCCAGGTCATCGCCAACGTGCTGAAGGAAGTGGGAGCGGATATCACCGGTTTCGAGGCGTTCTTGGACGGACAGGGCGTCGCGGAGCTGGAGCACATTATGGAAGATGCCCACGAGCAAGGTGTCTTCGGCGTCCCCAGCTTTATCGTCGATGGCCAGCTTTATTGGGGCGTCGAGAATTTGCCGTTGGTGCGGGAACATCTTGCTGTGTGACAAACTGGCCGGTTTTCTTTCGCTCTATTGTGATTAAAGTAACTTGTACGGACAAATTTGGCCTAGAGGATCGACGCCATGAAATTCGGTATTTTCTACGAACACCAACTGCCCAAGCCTTGGGGAGAGCAAAGCGAATACCAGCTGATGCAGGATTCCTTGGCGCAGATCGAATTGGCCGATCAATTGGGCTACGACTATGCGTGGGAAGTAGAGCATCATTTTCTTGAAGAATATTCGCATTCCTCGGCACCGGAAGTCTTCTTAGGCGCGGCGAGCCAGCGGACCAAGAATATCCGTCTTGGCCACGGAATCATTCAGATCACAACGAACCAACCACACCGTGTCGCTGAACGTGTCGCGACGCTCGATTTGTTGTCGGGTGGGCGGGTCGAACTCGGTCTCGGTGAAGGCGGCGGCCCGGCGGAGTTGCATCCCTTCGGGACGCAAGTGCGCTCGAAGCGAGAGCGTTGGCTGGAAGCTGTTGAAGCGATTATTCCCATGTTCACCTCCACCAACTGGGAATATCACGGAGAGTTCTATGATTTCCCGGCGCGCAACGTGATCCCGAAGCCGTATCAAAAACCGCATCCGCCGCTTTGGGTCGCGTGTTCCAACATTCAGACCATCGGACAAGCCGGCCAATGGGGCATGGGCGCTCTCGGCTTTACCTTCATCTCGCCGGAAGCGGCGAAGGCTTGGGTGCATCGCTACTACAATAATTTACTGCACCACCCATTCCGCCTGGCGGAATATCCGGCGAACCCGAACATCGCCATGGTCTCCGGCTTCATGTGCGCCGAAACCGACGAAGAAGCGCGCGAGAAGGCGGCCGGTTGGACCTTCTTTATCTTCGCGCTCTCGCGTTACGGGCGCAAAGGCATCGATGCGCCGGGGGAGAGCGATCTCTGGGCGGAATATCAGATGTGGCGCGATAGCGACAAGGCGAAGGAAGCCGTCGACAACGCGCTGGTGGGCTCGCCGGAGACGATCCGCGAAAAACTCTGGCAGTTCCAGAAATCCCATGTGGACCAGGTCATCCTGCTGAATCAGGCGGGCAAGACCAGCCACCAGGATATCTGCGAGAGTCTGGAGATGTTCGCGAAGGAAGTCATGCCCGAGTTCACGGCGGAAGAGCCCGCGCACCAAGCGTGGAAACAGGGCGTCCTCGATGGCAAGATCGTACTCGAGGATTTGGATACGCAGCCCTACGACCTGTATAGCCACCAGAACGAAGACATCATCCGCATGTCACCGGAAGAGTTGAAGGCGATGATGGCCGCAAAAGAGGCCGAGCAGGCCGCGGCAGGCGACGACTAAGGCAGGTCATTCGTAGTTCGGTTTCCGCTTTTCCAGGAACGCCGCGACCCCTTCCTTGAAGTGTGGGCTGTCACGGACGATATCGCCCAACTCTTGGTCCAGCCCCTCTTGGGTGAGGGCGTGTTCGGCGATTTCGGTGCTGATCTTGCGCTTCACTGCTTGCACGGCGGACGGGCTGTTGGCGGCAATGGTCTCCGCCATGTTCAAGGCCCAATCCATTAGTTGGTCGCCGGGGACGACATCATTCACGAGATCGATGCGGGCGGCCTCCTCGGCGTCGATCAATTGCGCCCCGAGCAGCAGTTTCATCGCATGCACATAGCCGATCTGATGGACCAGCTTCACGGTCGCTCCGCCGAAGGGATAGATCGATAGGCGCACTTCCGGCAGACCGAAACGAGCATGGGTCGCTGCGACCCGAATATCGGACGCCAGCATCAACTCAACTCCACCGGCGACGCAATCGCCGTTGACCGCCGCGATGATGGGTTTGGGAAACATCTGCGTCTTGAGGAGTGACCGGTTCACGGTCTCGGCGACTTCCGGTGTGGCCGTTAAATCGCCACTGACATCAGCGCCGGCACAGAACCCCTTGTTGCCCGCTCCCGTGATGACGACACAACGATGATCCGATCGCGCGAGGTCATCCCAAAGGTCGGCCAGTTCCGACATCATGGCCCGCGTCATTGCATTACGCCGGGCTTCGTTCACCAGAGTGATGACCGCAATATGTTTTCCGTGGTCTTCAACGCGCAGTTCCGCCATCTTCGGTGCCCTGTTTCGGTTTTTCAGTGTGGATCATTTAAGTTAGGTTTCTGGCGAACCGTGGGAAGGAAATCGCTTGTGTTAATCTCCCGTTAAGACGGGCTAAGATACCTCATCCGTCGTTCGAACGGCTCCGGCGTTAGAACAATAAAAAATAAGTGCAGGACCATATTCTAGGATGGATTACACGTTACCCGTTGATTGCGATCCGTTGATCACGGAAATTACCTCGTATTGGTCATCTCTTAGCGACGACGCCCGTTTGCCTGATCGTACGCAGCTTGATCCGGCTCAATTTCCAGAACACCTCCCAGGTGTGGCATTAATGGATGTCTCGCATAATCCGTGGCGTTTCCGATTTCGATTGCTAGGTGAGGAAATCGTGCTTCAACACGGTTCGAATTTGACCGGCGAGTGGATGCACGTGGCATTTCCCCACTTTGATAAGACGAAAACCAAAGCTGATATGATCGAGACCGTCGAAACCGGACAACCGGTGTACCGCAAGGGAAGGCCACTGATGACCTACGAGAAGTCCTTCGTCGAAATAGAACGGGTGATGCTACCGTTCCGCAACGGTGGGGAATCGGCGGAAATGATTTTTATCTATTCAATTTTGCGGTAAGCCGGACCTCTCTTTAGAACAACCGCTGGCTCGCGATTTCCGCACCTTCTTTCATCGCCCGTAGTTTCGCCCAAACAATGTCAGCGGTAACGCGGCCCATGCCCGCCGAGGTATCGAACCCGCAATCGGTTCCCGCCAAAATTCTAGCCGGGTCGCCGACCATCTCAGCGGCGCGTTCCAGGCGGTCGGCGACGACTTCCGGATGCTCGACGAAGTTGGTCAGTGTATCGATGACGCCGACGATGAGCGATTGATCAGCGCCGAGCGGGGCATCGCGGAATAGTTTGATTTCGTGTTGATGGCGCGGATTGGCGAACGGTAATAGGAATGCACCGACATCGGCTTCCAAGATCGCAGGCAGGATATCCCGCAGCGGCACGTCCTTATCGTGCGGAGATTCGTAGTTACCCCAGCAGACATGCAGGCGCACTCGTTCACGGGGCACGTTGCGGAGTGCCGAATTGATCCGCGCGATGACCCGCTCAACGAATTGCACGAAGTCGCCGACGGGCCGGTCCGCATAGGATAGATGGCGTTCCAAGGCGAGGTCTGGCGCGTCGATTTGCAGCAGATAGCCATGCCGGTGAGCCGCCTCATATTCGATCCGCAAGGCTTCCGCCAAGGCGTCGAGATAATCGTCATCGCTTGGGTAGTGATCGTTCTTCATCGCGGTGGCGACGATGCCGGGAGAAGGGGCGGTCATGAAGGCGTCGGTGAAATCGCCGCCGACCTCCCGCAAGGCATCGGCGAAGGTGGAGAGTTCTGCTTCGTTGGCGTCCGTATCCGCATAGGCGACAGGCCCAGTCGCCATCGGTGGGGTGAAGTTACTGACCGACGCGCTGTCCGCAATCTGCCGGCGGCGCAGATCGGCGTATTCCGGATATGAGGCCAACTCATCTCCGTGCGGGCGTTTCCATTTGCCGGAAAATCCGGTCATCCGACGCTGCACATACAGGAAGAACGCTTCGCGGAGTTGTTCGCCGTCGCTGGGGATGTCGACGCCCGCCTCACGCTGACGCTCCACCACCCAACGGGTCGCGGCTTCGCCTTCTCGGACGAGTGCTGCCTCGTCGATTTCGGCACCTCCGGCGCGGGTGGCATAGAGTTCGACCAACTTCGCCGGGCGCGGCAGACTGCCCGCGTGAGTCGTGAGAATTCGTTTTTCCGCCATGCCCCAGTTCCTTTCCTCTTTCGAATTGACGTGGCGCGCACCTGCGGGGCGGCAATGCAGCTCGGCGATCTATATTGATCGTCAGGATACTCCAAACCGAAAAGGAAACGTCATCATGGCTAAGAAAACCGCTTACGAAATTGTCCCTCAACTCGGTAAATTGCGCGACGAAGTGCTGTTCGGCGATGTCTGGGAGCAACCGGAGCTTTCCAAGCGCGATCGCAGTCTCGTTACTATCTCCGTCCTGACTGCGCTCTATCGCACCGACGAGCTGCGCGGCCACATGAAACGCGCGCTCGACAACGGCGTCACCCAAGACGAGATTCGCGGCATGATCACGCATCTGGCATTCTATGCGGGCTGGCCGACGGCGGTGAATGCCGGCCGGATCGCGGTCGAGGTGTTCGAGGACGATTGACCCGGAGGGACCGCACGATGGCACCGAAGACCGCTTATGAGATGGTCCCTGAGTTGGGCCGCCTGAAGGACGATGTCGCCTATGGCGATGTCTGGGAGCAGCCGGAACTCAACAAGCGGGACCGTAGTTTGATCACCATATCGGCCTTGATCGCGCTGTATCGGACTCCCGAGTTGCGCGGACATATCAAGCGGGCGCTCGGCAATGGCGTCACGCAAGATGAGATTCGGGGGGTGATCGCCCATCTGGCTTTCTATGCTGGATGGCCGACGGCGGTGAATGCCGGCCGGCTCGCCGCTGAAATCTTCGAGGAGGATTGAAACGGCCATGAGCGACTATCGACATATCGACGTGCGTCCTATCGCCGGGGCGATCGGCGCGGAGGTGCGCGGCGTTAATTTGAAATCTGTGGAGACGGCGGCGTGGGATGAAATCCGCGCCGCCTTCCACGACCGGTTGGTGTTGTTTTTTCCTGGGCAAGATTTGAGCGCACCGGAAATGGCGGCCGCGGGGGCACATTTCGGCGAACTCGCTTACTACCCTTTTATCGAAGGGTTGAAGGAGGAACCTTACGTCATTCCGCTGATCAAAGAGGCAAGCGAGCGGAAGAATTTCGGCGAAGGCTGGCATTCGGACACCACATATACGGAACGCCCGCCAATGGCGACCGGCCTCTATTCCATCGAGGTACCGGAAGTGGGTGGTGATACCATGTTCGCGAACATGTATCTTGCCTATGAGACGTTGTCGGACGGTATGAAGGAAATGCTCGCTCCCTTGCGAGCCGTGAACAGCTCTGCCGCGCGCAAAGACGGAGGGCGTGCGTCAGGCAATAGCTATCAGAGCGTCAAGCTCATCAAGCACGATGCGGATCTGGAAGGTATTCATCCGGTGGTGCGCACGCATCCGGATACGGGCCGCAAGGCGCTGTATGTGAACGCATTGCATACGACCCATTTCGTCAGTTGGACCCGCGAAGAGAGTAAACCGGTTCTTGAGTATCTATACCGTCATAAGAGCCGCCCGGAATTCACCTGCCGATATTCCTGGGCGCCGAACACATTTGCGATTTGGGACAACCGGGCGGCACAGCATTTTGCGCTGAACGACTACCACGGCCAACGCCGCGAGATGCGCCGCTTGTCTATCGCGGGAGAAGTGCCGGCTTAATGCTTGGTCGCCATGATCCCGGTACGGATAGAATAGTCGACCGCCAGGCCGTAGTCCGGATCGTCGTCCATATCCAGTATCAGCTGACCGGCTCTGTTCAAAAGCGCGTGGCAATCCCGAGAGAGATGGCGCAACTGCAAGGCTTTGCCTTCAGCTTCATAGCGAGCGGCCAAAGCCTCAATAGCCTGTAGGGCTGATTGATCGACGACCCGGCTGTTGGCGAAATCAACGGTGACGGATGCGGGGTCGGCGGCGGGATCGAACAGTTCGGCAAACCCGTCAACCGAACCGAAAAAGAGCGGGCCTTCGATTCTATATATCTTCTCCCCATCCGCCGTGGTTTCCGTATTCGTGTGAATTCGGGTCGCATTGTTCCAGGCATAAGCCAAGGCGGAGACGATCACGCCGACGACGACGGCGATGGCCAAATCTGTCATCACAGTGACGACGGTCACCAATGCCATCACGAGTGCGTCCGTCAGGGGAATGCGGCGCAGGATCGTCAGGCTTTGCCAGGCGAATGTACCGATCACGACCATAAACATGACGCCGACGAGGGCGGCCAAGGGAATCTGTTCGATCAGGCCCGAAGCCACCAAGATGAACGCGAGTAGGAATAAAGCAGCCACGATGCCGGAAATGCGGGTGCGGCCGCCCGATTTCACGTTGATCATCGATTGCCCGATCATCGCACAACCACCCATTCCGCCGAAAAACCCGGTCACTGTATTTGCGATACCCTGGGCGATGCATTCCTGGGATGCGCCGCCGCGTTTCTTCGTAATTTCACCGACCAGGTTCAAGGTCAAAAGACTCTCGATCAAACCGATTGCGGCAAGAATGACGGCGTAAGGGAAGATGATCGTCAGGGTTTCCCAGGTCAGCGGGACGGTTGGAATTTCGAATGCGGGTAGCCCGCCCTTGATGGAGGCTAGATCGCCGACCCTCGGCACATCGATACCGAAAGCGATGACAAGGCCGGCCACGACGAGTATCCCCGCCAGAGGGGCCGGAACGACGGACGTAATCTTCGGCATGATATAGATGATGGCCATGGTCAGCGCCACGAGACCTAGCATGGTCGCCAGCGGCCAGCCGGTCATCCAGACTTTCTCTCCGCTCAGCGCATCCGCTCCCGGGACTTGAAACTGTGTCAGTTGAGCCATGAAGATGACAATGGCGAGCCCGTTGACGAATCCCAACATGACCGGATGTGGCACGAGGCGGATGAACTTTCCGAGGCGAAACACGCCGGCCGCCATTTGCAAGATCCCCATCAATACGACAGTGGCAAAGAGATATTGCACGCCGTGATCGGCCACCAAGGCTACCATCACAACCGCTAGCGCGCCGGTTGCGCCCGAAATCATACCGGGCCGCCCGCCTATTACCGCAGTGATTAAGCCAACGATAAAGGCGGCATAAAGTCCGACCAACGGGTGCACACCGGCGACGAATGAGAACGCCACCGCTTCGGGCACCAAGGCAAGCGCCACGGTGAGGCCTGAAAGGATCTCCGTCTTGAGGAGTGTGGCGGAAAGCTTTCCCCGATTATTGGGTATGCATGTACGAAGGGAGGCCATAGTGGGCGTGGCAGAGGGAGAAGGTTTCGGCAAAATTGAAATGCTCGGATTGGGACGTTGGGAAAGCGGAAGTTCATTCATATAGGAATTGTATTGCAATGCACGGTAATTATGTTGCGTCGCAGCATAATTGTTAAATGTTTCCGAAACCTTACGTGATGGGAGAAATTCCGGCGACCGACCGCGCTTGCTCACCCTTGATCCCAAATCCACTAATCGCAATTCATTAGTGTGACGCTTGCGCCGAGCCGTGTGGCTCACATGACGGAAGCGCTTGGAATTTGCATTCGGAAAAGGGGATGGAGATGGCTTACGAAGGTATGATTGCGGAGACTCTATCGATCAACGGCCATAACAACGAAATGGTCTCGGCTTATGCGGCGCGCCCGACTGGGCCCGGCCCGTTTCCCGGCGTTGTGCTCATCCATCATTTGCCGGGCTGGAGCGAGTGGTACCGTGAGGCGACGCGACGCTTCGCTCATCATGGCTATGCCGCCATCAGCCACAACCTTTATCACCGGGTCGGTGAGGGCAATGCCGAGGATGTAGCCGCCAAGGCCCGTGCCGAAGGCGGTGTCCCGGACGATCAGGTGATTGGTGATACCGAAGGAGCCGTGCAGTGGTTGCGCGCCCAACCTTACACCAACGGCAAGGTTGGCGTGATCGGCAGTTGCTCTGGCGGGCGTCAGGCTTTTCTTTATGCGTGCCATACCAGCAGCATTGACGCCGTCGTCGATCTGTGGGGCGGACGCGTGGTGCAGGCCGAGGACGATAGGCCGGAGAAGCAACCGGTGCCGCCGATCGATTTTACCAAGGATCTTTCGTGCCCGGTGTTGGGCCTGTTCGGCAATGAAGACCGTGCACCCAGCCCGGAACAAGTGGACCTGCATGAAGCTGAGCTGAAAAAGCACGGTAAGGATTACGAATTCCACCGTTATGACGGCGCGGGGCATGGGTTCTTTTATTACCATCGGCCAATGTACTGTATCGAACAGGCGATGGACGGTTGGGAGAAAGTCTTCGCATTCTTCCAGAAGCATTTGGCCGGGTAGGAACGGATGTGCACGTCAATCGTCGAGATCGTCAAAGCCGAAGGGGCCGGTCGCGGAAATGACGGATGGTTTCCACTGACCAATTCCGTCGTCTCCTACGACCACCCGCACTACGCCATGTTGGAAGACGCCATTACGATTGATTTCGTCAATCATGCGCGTGGCCCGGGTGCTAGAGCCGCGGTCGAAATGTCTTTGGAATCCGCGAAGGAATTGCACGCGGCTCTCGCCAAGGCCATCGCGGCGGCGGAAATAGAAGAGAGCGGACGGACGACCGGTTAGCTTTCTATGCTGGTTTCTTGGCGACGATGAATATGGCTTTCCCTTTTCCCGGTCGCCATTTGTGATTGATGGCGAATCCGGCCTGGGTCAGGCTTTCTTCGAGCTCTTTGGCGGTGAAGACCTTGACCAAGGGTATCAAGCGGAGGAAATACCCGATTGGTAAGATGAACTTGAAGAACTTCATCGTATCGCCGATGCAGACGGTGCTCGTGATAAAAACCCCACCCGGCTTTAGCAATCGGTAGACCTTGTTGAGAGCGTCTTCCTTTTCCTCTAGGAGGTGAAGGATGCTCATTCCCAGAACCGCATCGACGGACTGTTCCGGTTGATCCAATTCTTCGATAGAGGATTGTTTGACGGTCACGTTTTTCACGCTGGCCGCATCCACTTTTGCCTGCGCAAATTCGATCATCTTGGCTGAGAAATCGATGCCGAGAATATGCTTCACATGTGGCGCATGGATCAGTGCGGTCGAACCGGTGCCGCATCCGAACTCCAAGAGTTCCATATCCGAGCGCAGGTAGCCTTGTGTGACCTGCAGCTTCCGCTCATAGGACGCTTGGTCGGAGATGGGACGTTTCGCGTAGCCCTTCGCAAATCGATCCCAAATCTTGCTCGATTGTTTCATGCTTCTCTCCGGATATGTGACGTCGCCATCCATTCGATGCCGATGTGCGGCTACATATACATACGTAAATTGGAGATCAATTGGCAAAATTCGTTGTTTGTATATACAAATATGCATGAATTGGCGAAATGTATCGTTTGATTGGAACCAAACTCGAGCCTTCCTAGTAACGGCAGAGGAGGGGTCTCTCTCAGCGGCGGCCCGCGCCCTGGGTCTGACGCAACCGACGGTCGGGCGTCAGGTCGCGGCGTTGGAGGAAGAGCTTAACGTCACCCTCTTCGAACGGGTTGGTCGGTCCCTGGTGCTGACGCAGTCAGGTCTTGAATTACTCGATCATGTGCGGGCCATGGGCGAGGCCGCGAGCCGCGTTTCGGTTGCGGCATCGGGACAATCACAGACGATTGAAGGTCAGGTATGCATTACCGCAACCGATGTGATGTCGACATATTTTCTGCCGGGAATATTGAAACAGCTTCGCGAATTGGCGCCAGCGATAGAAGTGGAGATCGTCGCTTCGAATGCGAACAGCGACCTGAAGCGCCGCGAGGCCGACATTGCGATCCGCCACGCGCCCTCGCAGGATTCGGATCTCATTGCCGAATTAGTCCGCGAAACATCGGCAAATTTCTATGCCACGCCCGCGTATCTGGAACGCTATGGGCATCCTGCCTCCATTAAAGAACTAACGGGTGCTGTCTTCATTGGGTTCGAACGCACTGATCTGTTCCTACAACATTTGATCGCACTCGGTCTTTCGGTCACAAAGGATAACTTCAAGCTTGCGGCCAATAGCGGTGTCGTCAGCTGGGAATTGGTCAAGCAAGGTCTCGGGATCGGCGTCATGATCGAGGAGCTCGCCACGATGACACCTGAAGTCGAAAGGCTCTTTCCTGAATTGGATCCTTTGCCGATCCCGATTTGGCTCACCACGCATCGTGAACTTCATACAAGTCGTCGCATTCGCCTCGTATTTGATTTCCTAGCCGACGCTTTGTCGCAGGACGATATAGCGCTCGGTGGACCACCGCGATCGACCTAAAGATCAATCAGAATTATTGGAAAGACAGCGTCCATGGCACCGTTGGAAATACTCCTGCTCTTTACTGCGGCCTTCTGCACGTCGGCATTAACGGCGGTCGTCGGCGCCGGTGGCGGGACCGCGCTGATCGCGATCATGCTGCAGGTGATGTCACCGGCGGCGGCCATCCCGGTTCATGGGGTCGTGCAACTGGCATCGAACACGACGCGGGTCTGGCTTTTGTGGAAGCATATGGCTTGGCCCGTTATATTCCGGTTTGCGGCGTTCATGCCTTTGGGTGTGTGGCTGGGATTGGAATTGTTTCAGGGACTTCCGACCGAAGCTATCCAAATTCTGATCGGTTGTTTCGTACTCATTTCTCTGGCGGCGCGTCAGATCGGGAAGTGGCGTGAAAGCGATGTGCCGCTGTGGGCGTTCTTTCCTATCGGCCTCGTCACCGGCGCTTTGAATATGGTGGTGGGTGTGATCGCGCCGATCCTCGGTGTTCTGATCATCCGCAAGGATCTCTCGAAAGAGGCGATGGTCGGAACGCTCGGTTTCTTCGGATTTCTCGGCAACTTGCTGAAGATTGCCGGGTTTAGCTTGATCGGTTTCAGCTTTATCGAATTCGGCCCGACAATATTATTCATGGTCCCGGCCGCAATAATCGGCACCCGTGTTGGCCGGGCTGTTCTTGCCAAGATGGACGAGCGGTATTTTATGTTGGGCTTTCGTATCGTGCTCGTCGGATTGGCGCTGAAGCTGATCGTTGTCGACGGGCTCGGCTTCGCCTTATCCGGCTAGCTCGACCCGATCCAAGATCATGTGCAAGGTGCGCAACCGGTGGCGATGGATACGGCGAATCCAAGGGGTCTGATTGGCCTCCGCCCAACTCCGTTCCAGATAGACGGCAGCGGATTCCAGGTGATAGACGGCGACGTATCGGGGCAAGCCGCCAGTCGCGCGAAAGCGCCGCGCGGCTAACATGCCTGGTACCGCGTCCATCAGCGGCATATGCTCCTCGTTATACCACTCGTTAAATTCATCTTCGATGGCGGGGTCAACTTCCATCGCGGAAATACAGAGCCCGCCGGCGGCGTCTGGCGATGCTTCGCCGCCCGGGCGAATTTGTTCCAGCACCCATTCGTGGGCGGGTGGTGCTGGACAGGAGGCCCACAGGTCGTGTGGTAGCACGGACATATCCGCATAAGGTCCCTCGATCAGGATTACGCCACGCCTCGGGTGATCCAGGGAGGCGGCGCGGGTTTCGCGATCGGTGCCACCACCTACGAAAGCCTGCACAGTCGGCGTGACACCACCATCGAGTACCGGATAACGGAAGTCGAGCGCATGTGCCGCCGGCACGAAGGTACCGATCCGCATCGCCAACCGGGTTTCCATATTCACGATCATAACTATCCCCCTGTCGGCCGTTACCGGTTGGTGTCGGATTCTCCCGGCTCGGCCCTATGATTGATATAGGATTGAAATAGCGCGCCATGCATGGGGGATGTCGATGCCGACGATCGATGCACAGGTCCACGCCTATGAGCGGGATCACGCGGCGCGGCCCTGGGCCGCGACACTGGCGGGACCACCGGAAGTCACCGGCGACGATATGGTCGCCGCGATCGATGCGGTCGGCGTCGATGGGGCTATCTTGGTCTCGCCCTGGACGCTCTATCGCTATGACGAGAGTTACGCGCTCTCCGTCCAAGCGGCGCATCCCGGCCGCTTCTGTTTGGTCAAACCCGTCGACCCGAGCGCTTCCGGCGTGGCCGAAACCATCGCGGATTGGGCCGAGCACCCTGGAACGGTCGCTATTCGCATCATGCTCAGCCAAACCGCCTCCACCGACGGCAACGATCCCGGCATCGCCAATGTTCTGAGTGCCGCCGCCCGCCACGGATTACCGGTCAATCTTTCCTGCAAGGGACGGTTGGCGCAGGTCGGCCAACTCGCGGCCCGCAATGCGGAGACGCAATTGGTCGTCGATCATTTGGGGTTGGAACAACCGCATCACCCACCGGTCCCGCAAAACCCATTCGCCGAACTCCCCAAACTTCTAAACTTGGCGCAATACGATAATGTTGCCGTGAAAGTGACCGTGGCCTGTACGCTGTCGCATGCGCCGTTCCCCTATGACGACCTTTGGGACCCATTGGCCCGGGTGTTCGACGCTTTCGGGCTGGACCGTTGTATGTGGGGGACCGATTGGACCCGTGCGATGGAAATCATAAATTACGCCCAAGGTGTCGAGCCCTTCCGGATGACGGACCGTCTGTCGCCGGACGAGCGCGAGACATTGATGGGCGGTTCCTTGCAACGCATATACGATTGGTCGCCGAGACCAAATCAATAAGGGAGAGACGATATGCCGATTTATGAGAATGGGCCGGTTCGCATTAGCTACGAGGAAGCCGGGTCCGGCTTTCCGTTATTGATCATCCCTGGCGGCGGTTTGAACGCGACCATGGCGGGCCTCGCAAGCCATGCCTTCAATCCGATGGAGGAATTTGCGGGCGAGTATCGCTGCATCACAATGGATCTGCGAAACGCCAATGGCGGCGCATCTTCCGGCCCGCTCGAGGTCGACCAACCGTGGGACTCGTTCGCCGACGACCAACTCGGCCTGTTGGAACATCTCGGTGTCGACAAGTTCATGGTTATGGGATTCTGCATCGGTGGCCCGTTTTCCTGGAACCTATTGCGCCGCGCACCAGGCCGTATCGCCGCCGCCGTTATGGTCCACCCGAGCGGCATCCGTCCGGAGATGCCCGACTTGTTCTACCAGAACAATATTGAGGGATGGGCCCCGAAGCTCCTCGCGGAGCGCCCGGACATCACCATGGAGACGGTCGAAGCTTTCCTCAATAAAATGTACCGCGATAATGCCGATTTTGTTTTTACCGTGACGCGCGATTTCGTGCGCGGTTGCGAGACGCCGGTCCTCGTTCTGCCAGACGACATTCCCGCACATCCCTACGCGGTAGCGATGGAATCGGCGCTACTTGCGCCGAATTCCCAAGTCAGCATTTATCCCTGGAAGGAAGACAAGGAGCGGATTCCGCTGGCGGTGAGACATGTGCGCATGTTCCTGAAAGCGAATGCGCCCTGATCCAAGACCTACCGCGGTGTGAGATGCCGCGCGTCTGCCGCGGGTTGATGATCCATCACGCGCAAGATGCTGGCATTCATCATGTAGACGCTCATGACGGCTGTCAGCTCTAAGACGCCGTTTTCACCGTAGCGTGCCCGCACGGCGTCGAATGTCTCGTCACTCACTTTTGGCGCTTCCAGTAGTTCGCGCCCAAAGCGGATGATCAGTGCCTCGTCGGCCGTGAGACCATCCAATGGCCCATAGGTATCGACTGCACGGATCGCTTCCTCACGGGTGCCCGCCTGCAAACCCAATCGGACATGTGCGCCCCAAATGAAGTCGGCATTGGCAGCGCGCGCTGCGGTACAAATTGCGAGTTCCGATTCCGCAGGGGTCAACGACGTGTGGTAGCGCAAATGTTCCACGAGGTCCGAGAGCCTCGCTCCGGCTTGTCCCGCATAGGTAAGGTAGCTACTTGGCGGCGGCATACTGCCTCGCGTCTCCTGGATATGCCGCACAGCGGCGCGGGTCTCGTCGGAAAAATCGTCCGTATCGGACGGGAACGGTAGTCTCGGCATCTACTG
>JABJCS010000645.1 GCA_018665505.1 Alphaproteobacteria bacterium | reverse complement strand
GGCTGTGTTGGGTCACGCGTATCAGTCATTGGCGGAGTTTAGCCCATAGGGAGAGACGGTCCAGCCGCTTGCGGGGCTGAGTCGGCGTCATGGATATGTCGTTCATATTCGCTCAGCGCTTCGACAGCTCGCGCATTGAGATTGACTCGTCCGCCAAGTCCGCCGCCGTGTATTCTTTGCCTGCATCCATCATCCGGCGTGCGAGGCGAAGGTCGCGCGGCTGATTGAGTGCGATTGCACCCGCGATCTTTTCGCCGTCGAGGACGAAACCGATATAGTTACCGGACGCGGCATCGCCCCGTCCCACGATGTTGTCCCAACTGTCGGGAAGACCCGCAACTTGTAGATTGGTGTCGAACTGATCGGACCACATCCAAGGGACTTCGGAATATGCTGCCTCCTCGCCACACATAACCTTAGCCGCCGCGATGGCCATGTTTTGCGCACATTGCCAAGCTTCAAGGCGAATATGACGTCCGGCAAAGGGGCTGAAATGACTGGTGACGTCGCCCGCCGCATAAATATCGGCGGCCGATGTGCGGCAAAACTCGTCGACGACGATACCATTCTCCACTTTCAGGCCGGCATCTTCCGCAAGGCCCGTCTCCGGGATGATGCCGACCCCGATCACCACCATATCCGCGTCGAGGCGTTCGCCCGACGATGTCGTGACACCTGATACCGCTCCATCGCCGTCAATTCGCTCAACGCCGGTCCCAAGACGGATATCGACGCCGTTATCGCGATGCAGATCGAGGAAATATTGGGAGATCGAATGCGGAACGCCGCGACCCATCAGCCGGTCGGCGATTTCCAGCACAGTGACCGAGCCGCCCCGTTGGCGCGCGCTTGCCGCGACCTCCAGACCGATAAAGCCCCCGCCGATCACCACCAGATTTCTGCCCTCGCCGAGAGCGGCTTCGATGGTGTGACCTTCATCCAGCGTGCGCAAATAATGCACGCAGTCGAGATCGCCACCCGGAAGCGGCAATGTGCGCACGCGTCCGCCCGTGGTGAGCAAGAGTTTGTCATATGAGAGCGTTTCGCCATTCGCGAGCGTCACGGTTTTCTCAGTAGGCGCAATCGCAGTCGCGGCGACCCCGAGACGAAGTTCGATCTTTTGCTCGTCGAAATATTCCCGGGGGCGGATATAAGGGAAGGTGTAATCCGGCTTTGCTTGAAGAATTTCCTTGGAAAGGGGCGGGCGCTCGTAAGGGAGATGCTCTTCCGCGCCGACGAGGACGATTTCACCTTCGAATCCGGCGTTCCGCATGGCTTCAACCGCGCGTCCACCCGCATGACCGGCACCGATTACGACATGTCTTGCACTGCTCATTTGTCTCTATTCGCTCTGTAAAATTGCGGGACGAACCCTAATTCGTTGCGATGTAAGTGACCAGAGACAATGGCGCGATAGGCCTTGTTGCTTGTACAGTGGCCCGGTCACAAAAAGTGAGGGTGCGCGATGACCGCAGTTGCGACGGATAATGTGTTGGAACGGCGCTGGCCTGAGGCTGGTGTTCACCATGTGCCGTATTGGATTTATTCAGACGCGGATATCTATAAACGCGAGATGGAGCGCATCTTCTGCGGCAAGGCGTGGAACTATGTTGCCCTGGACGCGGAGATCCCCAATCCCGGCGACTATAAGCGCTCCTGGGTCGGCGACCGCCCGATTGTCGTGACACGTGGTGAGGACGGAGAGATCAATGCATTCGTGAACCGCTGCGCCCATCGTGGTGTGCAGTTCTGTAAGAATAATCTCGGCAATACGAAAGAGTTCATCTGCCCTTATCACCAGTGGACCTACAATCTGAAAGGCAACCTGATCGGCGTGCCGTTGCGGCGCGGCGTCAAGAAAAAGGGCGGTATGCCCGCCGATTTCAAGCGCGAGGACCACGGCCTCGATATTCTCAAAGTACACAATCATAACGGCGCCATCTTCGCTTCGTTCGATCATGACGTTGAGCCTTACGAGGAGTATCTCGGCGAGCGGTTCTATGGATTTATGGACCGGGTGTTTAACGGCAAGCCACTGAAAATACTGGGGTACTCCCGTCAGTTGATTCCGAGTAATTGGAAGCTGATGTTCGAGAACCTGAAGGACCCGTATCACGCCACGCTCCTGCATGTTTTTCTCATCAGTTTTGGACTGTTCCGGGGCGATCAGGAATCCGCATCGTTGATGGACGAGACCGGACGGCACGCGGCTCTGGTCAACCGACGCGGTGAACAGAAGGCGACAGAGGGCACCGCCGAGATGACGCGGATGCTGGAAGATTACAAACTGGCTGATCCACGTCTCATCGATCCGAAGAAGGAATATGATGGCGACGCTACGGTGATCATGCAGACCCTGTGGCCGAACCTGATCATGCAGCAGCAGTCGAACTCGCTGGCGATGCGGCACATCATTCCGCGTGGGCCGGAGCAGTTCGAGCTGGCCTGGACCTTCTTTGGTTATGAAGACGACGATGCGGAAATGACGGCGCGGCGCCTCCGTCAGGCGAATCTGATGGGCCCCGCCGGGCTTGTCTCCATCGACGACAGCGAAGTCTTGAAGATGTCGCAAGACAGTATCTCGCCATTCCCTGATTCCGACGGTCTCTATGAAATGGGCGGTCGCGGAACCGAAGATCACAATCATATCGTGACTGAAACCGCGATCCGCGCCTTCTATAAGGTCTACCGCGAGGTGATGGGACTTTGAGTAAAGCTAAGATTGATCCGATCTTGAGATTCGAGATCGAAGACCTCTACGCGGAATATGCCGACGTTCTTGATGCAATGGAATTGGAGCGTTGGCCGGAACTGTTCACGGAAAATGCGTTCTACGACGTTATCCCGCGCGAAAATTACGATCGCGACCTGCCGCTGGCCATCATGCGCTGTGAAAGCAGGGC
>JABJCS010000644.1 GCA_018665505.1 Alphaproteobacteria bacterium | reverse complement strand
GCTTTCCGTTGCTATTGATCGAGGCACTGGCATTCGTCATGCCGTCGATTGTCGTCGCGACTTCGCCCGCGTTATCGACACCGGCAGCACTCAAGTCGGCGATGTTAAGAGTTTCGACGACGGCACCGGTCGAGCGATCGATGATGACGATATCTACTGCGCCCGTACCCGAAATCAGATCTCCCGACGCGAAGGTTTGCGAACCCGTCAGGGTATTCGGCGGTGGTGAAGCGGAGCCCGCGTTATGGGCTGCATTCAGTTGGACTGTCAGTTTTTGAATCAGGGTGTCGAGCTCGGACTGCAAGTTCGGCAGAACTTCATCCCGAAGGTCTATTAGGCCTTTTAGTTTTCCGGTTGTAATCTCGGCCGTGATATCGTTCGTGCCGTTCGCGGTGTCGGGCGTGCCGAGAAAAATTCCTGTAATTCCGCCGGGATAACCTGAATCGGTGGGTGCTAAATAATCAAGAGACGCGCTCATCTGAACTGCGGAGACATGGGTTGCGGTTTCAACAACCGACCCGCTTATTAAATTGCGGCCGGTATTTGTTAGGATTGTCAGCAGGCTGTTCGAATCCTCAATGATGCGAAGATCCATTTGCTCGGCAAGCAATTTTAAGGCGCGGTCTCGCTCATCTCGCTCTTCGCCGCTCGGTTGGTTTAATCCTTCGGCGCGCGCGACCCGTGTGTTCAGGTCATTAACGATATTTAATTGATTATTGATATTCGTCGCGGAGCGGCTGATTTCCTGGTCAGCTTTGAGACGCAGATCCTGTACGTTGTTTGTCAAATCCTGAATCCGCAATACCGCTTTGCGCAATTCATTGACTGCGTTGAACCCGGCGGCGCTGGATTCCGGCGTAGTGGCAAAAGCTTCTAGCGAATCGCGGATGGAGGAGAGTGAATTCGTCACCGAGCGATCGTTGTCAGGTGAGCTGAACAGCGCTTCGAGTTCGCTGAGGAACTCCTCGCGCACACCCAAATTCCCCAGGATCGCCTGTTGATCGCGAATTTCTCGAATCAGGAACTCATCGACCACCCGGTCGACCGTCTCGACATTGACGCCCGCACCAGTGCCGCTGACCGTTCGGGTCGAAAACGTGACGTCCTTGCGCGAGTAGCCCTCGGTATTAACGTTTGTGATATTGCTCGACGTGACCTGTAAAGCGGATTGTGTCGCGGAGAGGCCGCTTAATGCGGTACGAAGGGCGAGAGTCAGTGTCATCCGTCTACCCTCACAATTGCTCGTTTAAGGTCATCGGAATTACCGACATTTTGCCGCGCCTCGCCGCATATGGAGTGGTGCCATTGGCGCCGTATCCGTTCGGGCGGGTTTCTTGTTTGGTCGCGAGTTGGGCGATTTTGTGGACCATTCTTGTATTCATCTCGAGCGCGGCGCGGAGAGCCCTGGCGTTTTGCTGCGCGGACTGGTCGAAGGCCTCGCTGGCGAGGCGCAACCGGTCGCGAACTTCCGGTGCCACCGCACTGAAGGCGCCCGCGTCCTGGACTGCTTCACGTATGCGCAATTCGTAGAGGCCCGAAAGCGATGTTTTCTCCTGCTGAAGCGAGCCAATCTCCTTCACGCGCAGCTCTGTTAGCAACGTATTCTCCTGATCGAGGATCGCGGTCAGCGCTACCGTCACATCAATCAATTCATGCGCTCGTGCGGTTGTATCCATCGTCTACTTTTCCTGCATTTCCTGCATCTTGAGGAGCTGTTGACGGACCGCATCGGCGATGCCGAAATTACCCTGCGATGCCGCTTCCTTGCCGTATTCCTGAACCAGTATCGAGCGGAAAACCTTTTCACCTTGGCCACCGCCAAAAGGACCATCGGTCTTGATGCCCGACATCATCGATTCGGTCATCATGGATACGAAAAACGCTTCAAAGTCCTCTGCGACCGCGTCGATTTTCGCATTCGACATCGGTGCAGATTTTTTGCCGCCAGCCGAGACGCTCGGTGCCAAGTTCGCTTGATAGCTTTGCTGAACCTGATCGACAAAGGCGTTACTATCCAACATCTTACAATACCTCTATGTCGGCTTGCATGGAGCCGGATGCTTTCACGGCCTGCAGAATGGTAATCATGTCACGCGGCCCGATCCCGAGGGCGTTCAAGCCGTTTACGAGTTCTTGCAAGGTCACGCCGTTCGGCAAGACCGCGAACTTGCGATCCTCGCCTTCGTCGACTTCGACGGCGGTCCGGTTCACGGTTTCCGTCGTCCCCGTGTTGGAGAAGGGCGTTGGTTGTGCGACCTGTTGTGTCTCAGTAATGCGGATCGTCAGATTGCCCTGAGCGATGGCGACAGTACTGATGCGAACGTTTTCACCCATCACAATGATGCCGGATTGTTCGTCGATAATAACCTTGGCAATTTGGTCGGGCTGCACCTGAAGTTGCTCGATATCGGTCAGAAGTTCGACCAATTCGCCTTTATAGGTACTCGGAATGTCCAGGATGATCGTGGCGTTATCGGAAGCCTTTGCGGTCTTTAAACCCACGAAAGCGTTGATCGCTCGCGCGACGCGGCGGGCTGTCGTGAAATCTGGGTTGCGCAGCGAAAGATGGACGCGTTTGAGGTCGGATAATTTGAACGGTAATTCGCGTTCCACGATGGCGCCGTTTGGAATACGACCGCTGGTCGGTACGCCTTTTACGACGGTTTCCGCTGCTCCGGCTGCGGCAAAACCGCCGACCGCTAGAGTGCCTTGCGCGACGGCGTAGACTTCGCCGTCGGCACCGAGCATCGGCGTGACCAGTAAGGTTCCGCCCAATAGGCTACTAGAGTTACCGAGAGCGGAGACAGAGACATCGATCTTTGCGCCTTGGCGGGCGAAGGCGGGCAATTGCCCGGTTACCATAACGGCCGCGACATTTTTTGCATCGAGAGACCCGTCGTTGGCATTGACGCCCAGGCGCTCGAGCATACCGATCAAGCTTTGCTTGGTGAAAACGTTGCTCGAAAGCGTATCGCCGCTTCCGTTCAGGCCGACAACCAAACCATAACCGATCAGTATATTATCTCGGACACCTTCAATTTCAACGATATCCTTGATCCGCGATTGTGCGATCGCGCTGTCCGTCCAGGCAATGCAGGTCGCAAATACGGTTAAGGCCATCACGGCCCTTCGGACCGGGTTTTTTGCCTTGGGATGGGTCGCTGACTTCTTCATCTCCGTCATAACTCCCGTTTCGAGATTTCCTCGAACTTATTATAGCGAATGGCATGCCATTTTATTATGATATTTAACTTATTGATATATATGAATAAATAATGAAATTAGGGGAGGGGGGAATTGATCCTGTCGAGAGTCAGGCAACCCATGCCGGGTCATTGGCAAAGTTTGCCGGGCATCGCAATTTTAGTCGCCGCGCTTAATTGGTTTCGCCTTGTCAGAAAAGGGATTAAGGTTTCGATATGAAAATCGAACGTACGACATCTGTTGGATCATCGCCGGTCAAGCGGAGCGACCGCTCACAAAAATCGCCATCGGGGAAATTCGCCAAGGAAGTGGCGAGTCATGACTCATCCACCGATCCCGTAAGCGGAGCCGCACCTGCGTATGCGGTCGACGCTTTATTAGCGATTCAGGAAGTCGAGGATGCGACGACAGGCGGCGGTAATTCGCGTGCGCGTCAATGGGGTGGCGACGTATTGGATCGGCTTGATGCCATCCGGCTGGGGTTACTGGCCGGGGGCATTCCCGTAAGCGAATTGCGTTCTATCACTGATTTGGTGACACGACAGCGCCAAAATGTCTCTGATCCGGCTCTACAGGAAATCTTGGACGAGATCGAATTGCGAGCCCGCGTGGAGTTAGCCAAACACGAGCGAGATTCCTGAACCGGATCCAATTTTAGACTCCTTTCTAGACGTACATTCTAACGGCGAATTCAAAGGCTTGCGAGAGCGCTAGCCACTCCATATACTCCGCTCGCCCAGAATTAAGTTAATGGTTTGGCGAGGAATAAGAATGGCGTCGAAGAAGCGAACTTCGCTTCCCAAGAATTACAAACCCTCCGAAAAAGAAAAGTTTATGAGTGCTCGCCAACGCGAGTATTTTCAGCGGAAATTGCTGGAATGGCGGGCGGAATTGCTGGACGAATCCAGCGAGACGCTCAAGAACATGCAGGAAGAGAGCCTGGCAGAACCGGATATGGCCGACCGCGCGTCACTTGAAGCGGACCGCTCACTGGAACTTCGGACTCGGGATAGGCAACGCAAGTTGATATCGAAAATCGACGAGGCGTTAGAGCGAATCGATGACGGCAATTACGGGTATTGCGAAGAGACCGGCGAGCCGATTGCCTTGCGGCGGCTGGAGGCACGGCCGATCGCGACGCTGAGTATTGAAGCGCAAGAGCGCCATGAGCGTATGGAACGCACTCGCCGCGACGATTAAGGTTTCAATCTCGTAGAATAAATAAAGGGGGCCGATGTCCGTCGACATCGGCCCCTTCTTTTGCAGCGACCATCTTGGAGGAGGAGGAGGATGGAGGCGATAGCCGCTGCAAATTCTCGTTTTCTTGTCTGTCCTTCTAGAACGGGAACAGGATGTCGTAGATTTGTTGCCCGTACCGTGGTGACTGCACGTCGGTAAGGGTTCCGCGTCCGCCGTAGGCGAGGCGCGCTTCTGCGACTTGTTCGTAATTGATCGTATTGCTGTTGGTAATATCCTGTGGGCGAATTATGCCGGTGATGGCAAGTTCGCGCACCTCGGCGTTTACCCGGGTTTCTTGGCGTCCTTCGATGACCAGGTTACCGTTCGGTAGTACTTGGACAACCATGGCTGCCACTTTCGTCGTGATCTTTTCCTCGCGGTCGATGGCGCCGACGCCGGCGACACCGGACGTGCTGGCCCCATTCACTAAGGTCGGGGTGACAATAGTCTGCGGGAAGATGGCGTCCAACGCTTGCTCGTATCCGAGGAAGTTCGTCAAGTTCGCGGTCTCGCTGTTGTTGCGTGTCCGCGAAATTGAATTGTCGAGCTCAACCTTGTCCGCCACAGCGACGGTGACAGTGACAATGTCGCCGATTTGATTGGCTCGCAAATCCTTGAAGAAGGCACGAGAACCAGCCCGCCAAAGTGAGTTCGCTGCGCGTTCGGCTCGGATTGGCGCCGGCATCGGCATTGTTATGGGGCGATAACCTGTTCGGTGCGTCGGGTTTTGAACCCGCGTTAGTTTCGGCTCCTCACCGACTTGTGATAGCCGTTCCAGAGTGTTGCATCCGCCGAGAACCGCAACCGAAAGCGCATAGGCGGCGATTTTAATCAGGGGTTTCATGTGGCGCGTTTTCATTGGCTGCTCCTACCTCAAAGCCACACGGCCAGCTGTATTTACGGTGACCGTTCCCGAGTTAACGACGGTGCCGTCAATCGTCTTGTGTGTCTTTGCGTTCAAGATCCGAATGGTGTCACCCTTGGAGCCGTCCTGCAGAGCTTTGCCCTGAGCAGTTAGGGTCATCCTGTTGGTTTGGAACACCATGGTCACGATCGAACCCTTTGGAACCAATATCGGCATTCGGATATCGTTTCGCTTGATTGCCCGGTCGGCGGAAATAGTCCGAAGAGGGCTCATGCCGATCAGGTCTTCCGCGTCGTGCAAGGCGTTCATATCTATTTTGTCGGCCCGCACGGTTACTTGACGAATATCACGCTGTCCGATGGTTTCACCGCTGCGCATGCGCCGCACTAGAACCGGAATGTCGATGAGTCTGTGGTATCGACCGGTCGCGTTGATATGCCGTTTCATCTGTGTTCGGCCTTCGCCACCCGTGAGCATGGCGGAGAACCTTCGTGTTTGTGGATCGAGTTGTAGCCGTTTAATTTTGACCGAAGGTATCCCCTCGCCCGGCAAATGCATCTGAAGCAGTCGGTTGTCGAGGTCGATTTCAAACTTGTCTGATTTGCCTAATTCGTTGCGAATTTCCGCATCGATAACTTCGCGAATTTGTTCGGTCGAGATCAGTATGGCCGAACGTTCAAGCACAGCTTGGTCTAGGGTGCTCAATGGTTTCCATTTTACATCATATGAACGTGATGCGTGATAGAGCCATTGGACGTTCAAGGTGATTAGCTTGCCCGGTTCCGGCGCCTGCAAGACGACGCGGTTGGCGTGCTTCCCGGCATCTTGGAAGATGTCGCCGAGGCGCACGACGTCGTCGCGGATAATCGTGTGGTGGCGCAGCGTGGCGGCGAGACTATCGCTGACCGATAGGAGGCCCGCCGCCAGGAATATTGCTGCACCCATAAGACGCCCACTTTTGAATATTTGAGCGTGTTGCATGATCTGTTACCTTACGTTCGTCATGGTGGCCATCATCTGATCCGATGTTTCGATCACCTTGGAATTCATCTCGTAGGCCCGCTGAGCGGTAATGAGATTGGTGATCTCTTCAACGACGTTGACGTTGGACGTCTCGAGGAAGCCTTGTTGCAGGCGGCCGAAGCCGGCGGCATCAGGGTTACCTGAAGTGGCCGAACCCGACGCCGGCGTCTCTAAGTAGAGATTGTCGCCGACTGCCAGCAG
>JABJCS010000643.1 GCA_018665505.1 Alphaproteobacteria bacterium | reverse complement strand
TGCGGGCATGAAAGTGGAGCAGGCCCGCAAGGAAATCGTCAAGGCGCTGAGGGAGCGCGAGCTGATCCTGGAGTCAAAACAGGTGAAGCAGAACGTCTCCGTCTCGGAGCGCTCGAGCCAGCCGATCGAGTTCGTGATGGCGCCGCAATGGTTCATCCGGCTGCTCGAGTATAAGGACGAATTCCTAAAGCGCAGCGAACAACTCAATTGGTTCCCCGACCATATGAAGGTCCGTCTCGACGATTGGGTGAACGGACTGAAGTACGATTGGAATATATCCCGACAGCGCTTCTACGGGGTGCCGTTCCCGATTTGGTACTGCAAAGGCTGCGGTGAAGTCGTGGTGGCCGATGAAGCGACCCTGCCGGTCGATCCCGCTGAGCAGCCGTGCCCGGCGGAAAGCTGCGCTAAATGTGGCGGCACCGAGTTCGAGGGCGAGAGCGACGTTATGGAGACCTGGATGACGTCTTCCTTGACGCCGCTCGTTAACGCCAACTGGGCGGGGACCGAAGGCCGCAAAGGCGATATGTCGATCTATCCGATGAGCTTGCGTGTGCAAGCATTTGAAATCATTCGTACTTGGCTGTTTTACACAGTTGCGAAATCGCACTTCCATCATGACGGATTACCGTGGAAGGATTGTATGATTTCCGGCTGGGGATTGAATGAGCAAGGTAAGAAGATCTCGAAACGAGACCTTGAGAAGTTCACCGATGCGGAAGGCTTCAATCGCTACGACCCGCATTCGATCATGAAGAAGTACTCGGCGGATGCGCTGCGCTTCTGGGCGGCGGGTAGCCATCTGGGGAACGATTTGCGCTTCAACGAGAAAGACGTGCGGACCGGCCGAAAAGTGGTCATCAAGATGTGGAACGTGGCCCGGCTCTGCAACATCCTGTTGGAAGGGTTTGACCCGAATGCACCACGCCCGGCGCTCGCCGATCGTTCTGTGGAGGATCGTTGGGTTCAGATCGAACTCGCCAAAACCATCAAGACCGTCACCGACGGGTTCGAGCGATACGACTACGCCTATGGCCGTGAGGCTCTGGAACGCTTTTTCTGGGGTGTCTTCTGCGACAACTACGTTGAAATCGTGAAGGACCGGTTCTGGAATCCGGAGCGCTATTCCGAGGAACTGCGCGCATCGGCCCAGGCGACCCTCTGGGAGTCGCTGCGGACGCTGCTGGCGCTCTTCGCCCCGTATCTGCCGTTTGTCACCGAGGCCGTCTTCCAACGCCTCTATAAGCCCTATGAGGACATCTCGTCGATCCATATCGCCGAATGGCCGGGTGAGGAGAGCGAGCTGGAAGCGACGGCGACGCCGGGTGGTATGGTCATCATCCTCGAACTGCTGAACGCCACCCGTGAGCTGCGCTCCCAGCATAAGATTTCACAGACCAAGGTGCTGGAGGGCATTCGCCTCGATCTCGACGGCGCGGATGACGGCACCAAGCAAATGGTCCGTGACCTGGTGGGTTCGATCCAAAGCGCCACCCGCTGCAAGGAAGTCAGCTACGGCCCGGCAGAATACGCGACGGCGGTGCAGGGCGTGAAGCTGGAAATTCTGGCGGCAGAGTAAAGTCAGGCAGAATCGTCGACGTGTCTCTAAGGAAGCCGACCAAGCTGGAAATCGCATTGCAGTGCATGCTCGTGCTGTATCTGACGATCATGATCCATGAGTACATTTCGGGATTTAATGCACCGGCCTGTCCAGCGCCGGAGTGCTATGCGTGGGGTACGGAGAAACTCATAGCATTGGGATGGGAATACGAAAGTCGTGAAATTTATCTGAGAGCATCGTTTCTGAGAATTATGTTCGGCTTATTCGCCATCGCCATCCCGTTCATTATAATGACCGTGTGGCTCAGCGTTCCAGCCATTATCGCCGTGTTTCTGTGTGAATACGCGTATCACCGGGACCTGGCTGTAAGCGGAGCGTTTCCGACACCGCATTAGAGTGCGTCCGAGTCAGCGCGGTCTCTCACTACCTGCCTATTTGTAGGGCCAAGGTTAAATGGTTTTGGCGATGCGGGAACCTATTTTTACTAACTGGGAATAGGAACTGCGAAGTCACGACCACTTATTGAAGGAAGCTCATCGATGGATCTGATCAAACTTTCGGCTCTCGAAATTGCAAAGGCCATTGAGGGCGGTGATACGACATGCGAGGCCGTGACACGTAGTCTCCTCGAGCGGATTGAGGAACGGGAACCGGATGTGGACGCTTGGGAGTATCTTGATCCGGATGCCGCTCTGGCCGCCGCCAAGGTTCTGGATAACAGTCAGTCCGATGGCTTGATCCACGGGGTTCCAGTCGGCGTTAAGGATATCATCGATACGCGAGACATGCCGACGACGCACGGCTCGCCGATCCATAAGGACAACCAACCCTGCAGCGACGCGCCCTGTGTCGCGCTTGTCCGCGGTGCGGGCGGTCTTGTGCTGGGTAAGACAGTGACGTCGGAGTTCGCGGCGCAAAGGCCCGGAAAGACCAAGAATCCGCACAATCCGGCGCATTCACCCGCAGGCTCGTCGAGTGGGTCGGCCGCAGCTGTGACGGATTTCATGGTCCCGGTCGCCTTCGGGACGCAGACCGGAGGTTCCATTGTGCGGCCGGGCGCTTTTTGCGGCTGTATTGGCTACAAGCCTACCTACGGTGATTACAACCCGCTCGGTGTGCACGACAATACGAGAAGTGTCGACACGCTCGGCATGATGAGCCGGACGATGGAAGATCAGGCTCTTATGCGCGCCGTTCTGACACATATGCCGTACCGCCCGATTCAAACGCCCTCCATCGGTGACCTCCGCATCGGCGTATGTCGCACACCGAACTGGCATCTGGCGGATAAAGCCACTCAAGAATGCTTGCTGCGCGCTGCAAAGGATTTGGAAGCGAGCGGTGCCACGGTCGCCGATTTCGATTTGCCCGACGATTTCGACGAAGCGATCGAAGGTTTCGATGCCATATCGGGTTATGAGATTTCGCGGACGCTGGCCTATGAATGGGTTAACTATCCGGATTTGTTGAGTGATAACATGCGCAACAACCGCGTCCCGAACGGATTGAAAGTCACACCGGCGGAATATCAGGCAGGGTTGGCGAAACTTGGTGATTATCGCCGTCGCTATGCAGCATCACTCGAAGGCTGGGACGTGCTGATCACGCCAAGCGCGCCTGCTGAAGCGCCGGCCGACCTGACGACCATCGGGGAGCCACCTTTTAATCGCATTTGGACTGGCCTGTATGGTCCCGCGATCAACTTGCCGCTCTATACTGGGCCTCAGGAACTGCCCATTGGACTGCAAGTTGTCGGTCATATGGGTCAGGACGATCGGTTCCTGGATGCGTCCGACGCGGTTTATCGGGCCTTAGTTTAGTTTAAAGCACCGACGCCCCACCCAATATATACAATGATTGAGAATTCTAGAGCAGACGGTACCCTCTGTGAAACGGAGTGAAACACATGCAGCATAATATCTCGGCGTTGAATGACGGCTTCGGCCTCATGATCGAAAATGTTACCCGTCATGATCTCGAAGATACGGGATTCCAACGCGAGGCTTACGAGCTCTGGACGCAACACGGCGGCTTGATCGCGGTGCGCGGTGCGGACCTTGCAGAGACGTCGCCGGAACAGTTGATGGTGTGGTCAGGCCTCTTCGGTGAAGTCGAAGGTGTGACCCTTGCGGCGCGAGAAAGCAACATGGTACCGGGCTTCCCCATTCTCCGCATCGGCAATATCAAGGACGAGACCGGTAATCCCAAAGCGTCGCTCGCTAAAGTGCCGCCTCTCACATCTGACGCCGATATTCAGTACAATCCGGAGACACGCCGCCCGGTCTGGCATACGGATTCGACCTTTCGAGAGCATCCGCCTATTGGCTCCGTTTTTCATTGCCGCCAAGCGCCGCCGGTAGGGTCGGAGACGCTGTTCGCGGATACACGGCGCGCCTATGCGGGTCTCAATGCAAAAACAAAAGCCAAACTGAAGCCATTGGAAGCTGTGTGCTCACTGGCGCATCATGACAAAAAGATCAGCCTCTATTCTCCGGGGTATCCGGTGCTAACCGAGGAACAACGCGCCGCCAATCCTGCGAACCGGGTGCCGATCGTCCTCGAACATCCAGTGAGCGGGATACCGGCCCTCTATGGACTAAACAGCTCGACATGCGCCGTGGTCCCCGTCGGCGACCCTGTGGACGATGCGGCATTGGACAAATGGGAACTGGAAGGTATCGAGGATGAGAGCGTCCTCATTATCCGCGACCTTTTACCGTACATTACCGGTCCGAAATTTACCGTGAAATGGAGCTGGCAGCCGGGCGATATCGTGGCATGGGACAATCGTTGTACGATGCACGCCGCAACCGGATACGAGTACGACCGCTATTCTCGCGAAATGTGGCGGCTAACATTATTGGATAAAGCCGACGCCAAAGCCGTATAATAGCCGTCGTGGCCTTGTTGGGCAGGTATAGACCTATTTCCAGCCCTTTACATCGGCCATGTCAGGCAGCGAATGGGCGATGCCTTTGTGACAATCGATGCAGGTCTTCTCGCCGGACGAGAGATATTTCTGGTGTTGGGTGGACGCGCGCTTGCTCTGCGCGGTGATGTCCATATAGGTGAAGTCGTGGCAGTTCCGGCATTCGAGTGAATCATTCGATTTCAGGCGAGCCCATTCATGTTGGGCGAGTCTGCGTCGGTGTTCGAGAAATTTTTCTCGTGTATTGATGGTGCCGAATAATGTGCCCCAAACTTCTTTTGAAGCTTGCATCTTACGGGCGATCTTATCGGTCCATTTGTGGGGCACATGGCAATCCGGACAGGTCGCTCGTACGCCTGAGCGGTTCGTGTAGTGGATTGTCGTGGTACACGTTATTGCGCATCTCGTGACAACCGATGCAAAACGCCTCCGTATTCGTGACTTCCAATGCGGTATTGAAGCCACCCCAAAAGATAATGCCCGCTATAAAGCCGCCGA
>JABJCS010000642.1 GCA_018665505.1 Alphaproteobacteria bacterium | reverse complement strand
TCGGCGGGATCGATGCCGTTTCTAATCAATCGTTTGTATTCGGAAGCCTTTTCGCGGACGTCAGCTAGCCCGATGTCGCCAGCGCCACCCAAACCCCATTCCCGGCGTTTCCCAATGACGGTTCCTCTTAATACCCACTTCTTTGAACCCGTCGTCACAACCAGATACAAGCCCGAGCCATCATGATGCTTGCCAAGTTTTGCATTTTTCACTTGTGTTGCAGTTAGGTTAGGCACATCAGTCCACCATTTAGTCCACCAATTTATACTGATTATCGTTGGTTCCCGCTGAATGTCAAAGATGTTAGTTGGTGACTTTCTTTAGGTAAATTTCCCTGAAATACGCCAGTGTATCTATTCATTAAGATGCCAGATTAAAGCGGTATAAAGGTTTTGAGAACGCCTGTTATATGACCGTAGGGGTCACCATATTTCTCCGACGCCTTATAATATATACTTGAACGACAAAGTATGTGGGTGTCGCGTCTTCCTGAATACGCACATTTCACACCCATGTTCGATCAGCAAAGCTGTATTGGGGGGAGTTGGAATATGCGATTTGAAAACAAAAGAGTTATTATAACAGGCGGCGGTAGCGGTATCGGCCGTGCTTCTGCAATCGAGTTTGCGAACGAAGGTGCCATTGTCGCCGTAGCGGATATCGATGCGGATACGGCGGACCGCACCGTAGAGGCCATTGAGAAAGCGGGCGGTCAGGGACACGCATTCGTGCTCGACACCACAGACCCGACGGCGGTCACCGATTGTATACAAGCCGCAGCTGAGACAATGGGTGGGCTCGATATTCTCGTCAACAGCGCCGGGGTTAGGGAAATCGAATCCGTTCTCGACCTCCCCTACGAGGAATGGTGTCGTGTCATTAACGTCAACATCACCGGCGTCTTTCTATGCTCGCAAGCTTTTCTCCGTTATCTCACGTCGGGTGGGAAGACCGGCGCCATCGTTAACCTTGCCTCGACTTTAGGGGTGACGGCGGCGCCGAATCGCGCGGCCTATACGGCGTCAAAACACGCTGTCGTCGGTTTAACGAAGGAAATGGCGCTCGAATTTGGTGAATCCGGAATTAGGGTCAATGCAGTGGCCCCCGGCGTCACCAGGACATCGCTGACGGAGCGCTACTTCCAAGAAGCGGAGATGGCGCAGACAGTACGCTCGCTACACGCAATGGGGCGCTGGGGAGAAGCGGAAGAGATCGCTAAGGCAATCCTCTTTCTGGCGTCGGATGACGCCAGTTTCATCACTGGGGAAACGCTGCTTGTGGACGGTGGCTGGCTCGCTGGGAAACGAATGTAGGGTCGTCCCTGTGTCCGGTCATTATGGGAAGCACTGTTACAGCACAAGTCCATCGTTGATCAGTGGCGCATTAGGTTGCCAAATAGGTTTTCAATCTGCTCAAGCTATCCGCCGGCCAAATTTCCTCACGCTCGTACATGGTCTCAAATTTTGGGGCGTCGTCCGAAACCGAGAGCCAGCCCTTCATATCTTTGGTGAAGATATGAGCCTGCGGCGGCAGTAGGCTCGTGTCGTCGAGGGTGAAGGTTCGCAGGATGATTAGGCCCTTCGGTCGCTTACTGTTGCGGCAAAAGATAAAAGTCCCGCACTTCGTGCAGTAAAACGGCTCCAAATCTGCGCCGCTTCCCGCGACGAGCTTGGTTGCTCGAACGTCGCCGCTGATTTCCCAAAAATCCTCAAAGACCCAGCTATGCACAACAAAGGCGCTGCCTGTCGATCGTTGGCAGTCGGTGCAATGGCATGCATGAGTGAATAACGGCTCTTGCGAAATTTGGTAGCGTACCTGTCCGCAAGAGCAGCCCCCTTCGAGAGGCCTCGCTGCCGTTACCTCCACCAGCATGATCCGGTTCCCAAATTTATACCCCTACGTATGGGACAATTGATGTTCTATCAGTTCCAGACGGTCCTGCCCCCAATATGGCTGACCGTTGACGATATAGAAGGGCATTCCGAAGACGTCTCGGTCGATGGATTGCCGCGTGTTGTTTGCATATGATTCCGCAATGGCATCCGATCTTGATTGCTTCCACAGCACCTCACCGTCGAAATCTTCTGCAGTGGCGATGGCTATCAGTTCGTCGCGCACGAAAGGAAAGCGCTGTTCCGCCCACAACGCGCGGGAAAATGCATGGGCCAGTTTCAATGAGTCCAAACCCACCTCCTTTGCCGCGACCACCATTAATGCGCCGTTCCGTTCGTTTGGCTCTTCAACTTCGCCTTGATAGAACTGAGGTTCTACATTGAAGGTCACATTCCGAAATGCGGCCCATCTCTTTAGATCAACGAGTCTATACTCTTTACGCAGGCGCGGCCGGTTGGGGAGCGGTACGGTTTCGGCGGCAGTGAACATTTCGTCGTAGTCGATGATGATAGGATCGATTTTCAATCCGAACTCATCGGCGATTTCTTGCAGTTTTCCATTGCCGATAAAAGACCACGGCGATGCCAAGGCGTAATAATATTCGATCACATCCAAGATAATTCTCCGGCGGTGAACTTTGGTATCTCTGTCAGTTTGCAATCTATTTTGAATGTGACGCTTGGCCAGCGGATCGCCGGGTTGATGATCCTGGAGGATTTGGATTGAACGCGGGATACTCGCCCCAACAAATCAGACATAAGCAAGGAAACAAAATGCCGATCAATACGCGTTATTTCTTCGAAGTCAGCATGGATATCGATGCGGAGCACGAAGCTCTGTTTAACGAAGTCTACGACACGGAGCATGTGCCGTTCATCTCGACCGTGCCGGGTGTGCACGGAGTCACGCGAGCAAAATCCGAAGATTTCACGGTCAGCATCGGCGGGAATGATGTGCATCTGCCGAGCGGTAATATCGCCACTTATATTGCGATCTATGAGATCGACGGCCCTGAGGTTCTGGCGAGCGCTGAATGGGCGAGGCAGGCTGAGAAAGGCCGGTGGGCGACGGATGTCCGCCAACACACAAAGAACCGCGGCCATGCTTTGCGCAAAGTGATCGGTTAGGGATTAACGAACAAGCGTCATCTCGGTCGTTGTACCGATCGACGATTCAATCGTTTCCCGGACGCGAAGCGATCCGGGATCCAGCGGGCAGGGTTTATCGAATGGGCTGGACCCCGGCTCTGCGGCCGGGGATCGAATTCGTGCTATCGCATCGAATATTTGCGGGTGGATTTCGAGGCTGCCCGTAATTTATCCCGGATAACGGGGCGAATGGATAGGGCGGAATGTGCGGATGGACCAACCGTCTTGTGCCGCGGGTGAGTTCGGCTCACCGTTCTGGACGATCTTTACACCGCGTTCCGCGATTGTCGCGTCCAGGCCGATGATCTTTAGCGACGTGAATCCCTCTGGCAATGGCGGACTATCGGCGGTCAGTCGGTCGATTAGTAAAAGCCACCCATCCTCGCCCACGTCCATATCGGCGATATCGCCATCCACCATATTGCGATCCCAGTTACTCATCTTCGCCTTGAAGGCCGGATCTACGGAATCGCGCCCTGCACGTGACGTATAGTTATCACTGGTGATGACACCGGCGTCCCGGTGTTTGTAGACTGCGAGGAAGGGCGCTTTTGCATCATGAGTGCATTCGTAGCGTTGCGCCGACATGAAGCCGTCGATGGAGAGCAACATGGTGATGTGCTTGTGATAGAACTCGTTGAATTTCTCCCGGTCATCGTCCAGAGGATAGTGCATTTCGACCATGTAGAATGTGCTCAAGGTAAAGCTCCTTAGAAGGGATCGTTGAAGATTGAATTAGGCCACCGCGTCTTGCTTGATCATGGCGGCGGCTTTCTCGCCAATCATGATCGTGGGCGCATTGGTATTACCGGTAGTGACTGTCGGCATAACGGAAGCGTCGACGACACGCAGACCGTCGATGCCGTGAACCTTGAGGCGAGAATCGACGACCGACATGGCGTCTTCTCCCATCTTACAGGTGCCGACCGGGTGATAGATTGTGGCCCCTTCGTCCTTCGCCCATTGCTTGGCGTCCTCGACCGTATTGATATCTCGGGTCGGAACCGTTTGACCAAGGCTGACTTCGGCCAGTGCGGGTGCTTCCAGTATGCTCTTGGTTTGTTGAAAACCGGAGAACAGGACGTTGGAATCGCTTTCCGCCGACAGATAGTTTGGGCGAATGATTGGTCGTGCCATTGGATCCGGATTTTCGGCCATGATTGTGCCGCGACTCTCAGGCCGCACCGGACAAATAGCGACGGAAATACCGGGCTTCTTCTCTAGATCACCGATGACGCGCCCAGTGTAGCTTGTCGGTGTATAGAGGAGTTGCAGATCAGGGCTGCTTAGGCCTTCGCGGCTACGGCTGAAGACCATGGCGGCTGTTACTCCCATGGTCAACGCGCCGTTTCCCTTGAAAGCATATTTCGCGATCTCACCGAGCAAGCGCGGACCACGCGCCATCTCGTTGATGGTAATCATGTCTTTGATGCGGTGGGATATTCGGACGACATAGTGGTCGTTGAGATTTCCACCGACGCCTGGAGAATCGTGCAAGACATCGACTCCGATCGATTGCAGGTGCTGGGCAGGGCCGATGCCGGAAATTTGTAGGATATGCGGCGAGTTGACGGCCCCGGCACAGACAATGACCTCGCGATTGGCGCGGACTTCCAGATCGCGACCGCCTCGGCGATAGGAGACACCGACGCATTTCTTGCCGTCGAACAGTAGTTTTCCGGTCTGGGCTTCCGTGATGATTTCCAGGTTTGGACGTCCTTTGGCCTGAGCCAAGAAGGTCCGTGCGGTGGAGGCGCGGAAGCGGTGATTCCGGGTCATCTGAGAATATGAGACGCCTTCCTGTTGCGCGCCGTTGTAATCTTTGGTGAGCGGGAAGCCGGCCTGTTGCGCCGCTTCGATGAACCGATGCGTGATCGGGAGGACAGTCCGGTAATCCTCGACCACCAGTGGACCGCCTTTACTGCGATATTTCTCATCACTGCCGTCACCGCGGAAATCTTCCGATTTCATGAAATAGGGAAGCACGTCATCGTAGCCCCAACCGGTACACCCGCGCTGTGCCCAACCGTCGTAGTCGGCCGGGTTACCGCGCACATAGAGCATGCCGTTGATCGAACTTGAGCCACCTAGCACCTTACCGCGCGGCCAATGAATGCGTCGCCCGCCGCTGCCTTCTTCTGGTTCGCTGCTGTAGTTCCAATTGATGACGGGATGTTCCAAGAGTGTTCGGATACCGGCCGGGACGTGGATCATCGGATGGCGATCTTTCGGACCGGCCTCCAGGAGAACGACATTTACCATTGGGTCTTCACTGAGACGGCTTGCGACCACGCATCCGGCTGACCCAGCGCCGACGACAATATAATCCGCTCTTTCAGACATTTTTAATACCATCTCTTATTGTTTTGTGTGTCTTAAAGTCCGCCGAAAATCAAAAACGTCCAGCCTGTTATTCGTCCACGTAATCCGGCGCAGATTTATCGAAATAAGTCTCCCGCGCGATCTTCGTGTTGGGACTTTTGCCCATGAATGCCATGGCGAGATGATCTAGGTGCTGGACTGAGCGATCGAGCGCCCGGCTATAGGCATTGATCGATGCTTTCGTTGCCCAAACCGGCATCGGAGGCTGGCGGCAAATATGCGCGGCAAGGCGTTCTCCCGCGGCAATCAGATCGTCATCCTCAACGACGTCGTTGACGTAGCCCATGTCCAATAATTTTTCGGCCGAATAGGTCCGTCCCAGGATGATCATCTCCTTCGCCCGCGCCGGTCCGACCAGCTGCACGATAGGCGGAATTGAATTCCAACCAAGATTCACCCCAATGCTGATTTCGTTGATGGTTAATGAAGTACTCTTGGCGGCGATCCGGAAGTCGCAGAATGTCGGCAAAACCGCGCCACCACCAATGCAGTAGTTATGCATGCAAGCGATGGTGACGGCGCTGAGGTTCGCGAGCGCATCACACATGTGTGTGCTGTCCTTGGAGCGCGATACCGTTGCGGTCGCTCCTTCCTCGAAGGGACGATCCTTCAGGTCAGCGCCGGAACAAAAACTCTTTCCCTCGCCACGTAGAATGACGGCCCGAAGACCCTCGATCTTATCCAACTGCCAACAGGCTGCGTTCATATCGGCGACGAAATGCTTGTTGACCGCGTTGTGCACGTGGGGCCGGTTGAGCACCAGGTGTCGGACGGGCCCATCACCTTCGATTCGGATCGTCTCGTAGTCCATCTATCTCACTCCCTGTATCCTGTCTTGCAAAGTAGCGGGCGGGGCGCTCTTCTCAAGCGAATGTCAGAACGATGGAGACGAAAATGACGGATTGGCTTTATCCCGACGCGGTCGTGGAAAGTGATTGGCTGGCGGCGCATCTCGACGACCCGGAACTCCGCATTTACGAATGTACGACGTATCTACGCTATACGGATAACGATCCGAATTTGCCCTACATCGTGGAGAGTGGACGCGTGGATTACGAGACCGGACATGTAAAGGGTGCGGCGTATCTTGATTTGCAGAATGAGCTCTCCAATCCCGATAGTCCCTATCGATTCACCTTGCCGGAATATGGCGACCTTGCGAACCGGTTTGCCAAAAAAGGCGTAGGCGATGACACGCGGCTGATTCTCTATAGCCGTGGTGCCAATCAATGGGCGACGCGGATCTGGTGGATGTTGCGGTCTGTCGGTTTCGATAATGCCGCAATCTTGAATGGCGGGTGGGAAAAGTGGGAAGCGGAAAAGCGACCGACAGAGTCCGGCAGTCGAGAATATCCGTCCGCAAGCCTGACGGTTAATCCACGACCCGAACTGTTTGTTGGCAAGGACGAAGTCCTGGCCGCAATTGGTGACGCTGGGACCTGTACCTTAAACGCTCTCTCCGCCGATCTGCATAGTGGTGAGAATCCACGATACGGCCGCGCGGGCCGGGTGCCGGGAAGCGTCAATGTACCGGCGCTTTCGCTCTCTAATGCAAGTGATAAAACTTTCCTTCCTTTGGTTGAGTTGCAACAGGCCTTCGACAGTGTCGGAATTCGCCGCGATCAGCGGGTCATCAATTATTGCGGTGGCGGCATCGCGGCGACGCTGGATGCCTTCCTGTTACATCAACTCGGATATGAGAATCTCACTGTCTATGACGATTCCATGAGCCAGTGGGCGACAGACGAGTCATTGCCGATTGAGACGGATTAAGCCGATG